>QHYO01000284.1 GCA_003224135.1 Acidobacteriota bacterium
GCGTCCGGGCACGCAAATTCAGGCTACACCGCCGGAAGTCCTTGCCAAGCTCAAGGCTCGCGTCACGCTTGTGAACACACCCGTCACCGTGCGCGACTCCAACGGTGCGATGATTCACGATCTCGACGAACAGGATTTTCGCGTCACTGATAACGGCGTTCCGCAGAGAATTACGCACTTCGAAGTCGGTGGCGACCCCATCTCGCTTGTCATCCTCGCCGAAACCAGCTCTCGTGTGGAACCTTTTCTTCCGCAGCTCCGCAAAACCGGGATTCTTTTCACCGAACAAGTCATGGGACCGGAAGCTGAGGCCGCCGTCATCGGCTTTGACAACGGTGTTAAAACGCTGCAGGGATTCACACGCAGCCATGACGCGATCCAGTCGGCGTTTGCGGCACTGAACACCGGCGAATCCGATCTGCATCTCTTTGACGCGATGGCAGCAGGCGTAGAAATGCTCTCCGGTCGCCGCAAGCCGACAAAAGAAACTCCGGCTCCCGGCCGGCGTGTTCTGCTGATTCTCTCTGAAGCTCTCGATACCGGCAGCGAATCGCGTCTTGGAGAAGTGCTCCGCCGCGCGCAACTCGAAAACATCACGATTTTCAGCGTTGGCCTCTCCACCACGCGCGCGGAGCTGCAAGCCAAGCCGCGTCAGAATGCCCCAGTTCCAATGACGCCGCCCGGTACGTTCGGCATGCCCGGACCTCCGGGCACTGCGCCTACTACGGGCGGCGGCACCAGCGGCGGCATCGACCTCATCGCGCTCGCGCAAGTGCTTGTCGAACACACAAAAAGTGCCGCAACGCAGCACTCTCTGGAAGTCGGAGCAGCCGCCACCGGTGGAGCTTACTATTCCACCTTTAAAGGCCGCAGCATCGAAAGCGCTATCGACGAAATCGGTGGCGAACTCCACTCACAATACGTGATCAGCTATTCGCCCGCTTCACGCTCTGACGAAGGCCAGGACTTCGGCTATCACCAGATTTCCGTTTCGCTGGTCCCGGACAAAGCCAGTGGCAAGAAAGTCACAACCCGCCCCGGTTACTACATCCCCCCGCCAGGTTCCTAGCAACAACCTGTCACAACAAACTTGTCATCTTGAGCGAAATGGCCCGGGCTTTTCCTTGCGCTGCGTTTTTCGCGCGGGAGGCCCGCAGCCGAGGGATCTTAAGCAAACACTCGTCCGCGAGCGATTCGTTGAGAACAAGTTATGCCCACTCCACAGCGCTCGCTTACTTCCGCCCGCCGAGCTAACATTTTCTGGTAACACTCGGATACTGCTGATGCAAAAATCCGCGATCCCATTCTCGCTGCGCCTCGCAACCAGCGCCGACATCCCCGCGCTCCACTCTCTAATCGAAGCCTCTGTCCGCGGCTTACAGAAAAATGACTACACGCTCGAACAAATCGATGGCGCACTTGGCACTGTGCTGGGACTGGATACGCAGCTGGTAGCAGACAAAACCTATTTCGTCGCCGAAGCGAAGGCGGCGTGCGCTCGGATCATCGTCGGGTGCGGCGGCTGGAGCAATCGCAAAACTCTCTTCGGCAGTGACCACGCGCCAGTTCGCGAACCGGAATTTCTCGATCCTGCAACCGACGCAGCCAAAATTCGCGCCTTCTTCATTCACCCTGATTGGGCACGCCGCGGCCTCGGCTCCAAAATTCTCGAAGCTTGCGAATCCGCCGCCCGCGTCGCTGGCTTCTCGCGTTTCGAAATGGGCGCCACGCTCACCGGCGTTCCGCTCTATCTGCAGCGCGGCTATCACGTCCTCGAACGTATCGAAGTGCCACTCCGCAACGGCGCCGCTCTTCCCATCGTTCGAATGGCAAAGTCCGACCCCGTCGGAATCTCGTGAGATTTTTAGCCTACGCGATCTGCTTCCAGAACCCAACTTCGCGCGAAGAAATTAACGCGTCCTTGCGCGCGTTCCATCGAAGGAAATGATCCGTCCTCGTATGCGCTGTGTGGTGTTCACGCGTTTCCCAGATTTCGTGCAGCAGATACGCTGCCGGCCCTTCCGCCGAGCGATGCAACTCGTAGCAGAGGCATCCCTCTTCTTTTCGCGTCGGTGCGATCAACGCGCGCAGCTCGGCCTCCAACATCAACTCTTGCCCATCACGCGGCCGCAGAATCACGGCCAGCGTCACCGCATCCCTCGGGAGCTTCTCATTGCTTCGCGCTTTGTTTCCGCGCCGTACCCGCTTCTTGCCTCTGGCCCGCTTGTTTTTTTTCTTGGCCATAATGGCGGGGATTGTACTCTAATGGCCCCTATTGGCAAGCGGAACCGCTCTCTCGGCCGGCCACTGCGCTACTTTTCGTCGTCCTTGCGCCCCGCATTCAGACTGTCGTAATTCATCACCGTATTCAGGACCAGCGAATAAGTCCCCTGTGTCTCGCCGCGCCACACGGGATTGATCGAGAACATCACCACGTGGCCTTTCCCGAACGTCGCGTCCACCACCGCGGGATGCTGCGCGATGTCGCCGCCGTTTTCCACCAATCCGGCAATCAACAAGTCCTTCGCATCTGCGTAGCGCAGCACAACCCGAGCTCGCAGCGCCGGCGGAATCACTCTCGGGTTGTTGTACCGCTGCTCATCGGTCACCGCCGGATTCTCCCAGGCTTCGTTCTCCGGCTCCTCGGGAGCCTCCGTTCCCAATCTACCAACCGCGAAATCCGGATCGTCCTTCGTGCCGCGTCCGGTCGGCCGGGCTCCCTTCTCCGGTCCCAATCGGCGCCTGCGGCGCGAGGCCGCAATGCTGTTCAGCGAAAATATTGGCCCGTTGTCGCAGTAGGCAGCCACTTTCTCGCCGTAGCCATACGCGATCGGGCTAGCGCCATCGATCAGGCGCGTGCCCACCACCGACCCAACGATTTTCATTTTTTCGGAAATGCTGGTGCCAACTCCGCTCGTTAAGCCGACACCCGAGGCAAATTGTGCGGTGTCCATCACCGTCAAAAGCACACCACCGTCGCTTACGAATTTCTGCAGCTTCGCCACGCCATCCCAACCTAGTCCCGGACGCAGGTCGTCTGTGGCATCATTTTTTCCAACCAGATTCGGCGTCTCCGGCGTGTTCTGCCATGGCAAGGGATTCCCCCAACTGGTCGGAAGCCCGTTCACAATATTGTTCAGGGAACCGCCCGACCCAACCGGCGGGAATAGAATCACATCGTATTTTTCGCGCAGGTCTGGGGTCTTCGCGATGCTCTGCGTGCTTGCATAATCATACGGGATCTGCAGTTTATCGAGCGCCAGGCGCCACCATCCCTCGGTCTGTGTGCTCAACCAGGTGTGTAGCAGCAAAATCCGTGCGGCGCGCAAGGGATGTGCCTTGGCGTTTGGCGCAGACCCCAGTGCAAGAGGTTGCAGCCCAAGCTCTCTCGTCGCTGCGTCTAGTTGCGCACGGTCCGCGCCCTTCACTAAAATTGTTCCTGGCGCAAATTTCTTGCCGCTCGATTCAAATGTTTCCTCCACGGCTTCGATGTCGGCATCTTTCAGCCGGTAACGCAAGGAAGCCAGCGCAGGCTCGGCATGGTTCTCGATTGCGAAAACCGTTCCTTCGCCCTTCACTCCGCCAGGCACTCGCAATTCCGTGACCCGTTCCATGGGAGCCGCCAGAATTTTTCCGTCGGTGACGCGTGCAACCTGCACGCCGTAGAGTTCGCCGAACGTCCAGCCAGTGTCGTCGTAGGGCGTTTTCTGCGGATCCTCAGGGCTCCAGTATTGGTGATCGAGCAACGCATCCGCGACGCGCGAGTAGGGCTGATCCATTCTAATCACGTAACTCCGCGCGGGAAACGCCTTCGTAGTCGGTTCCGGTTTCTCGTCTTTCTTCTGCTCTTTCTTTTCGTCGGCCTTGCCTGGCTTCTTCTCCTTTTTCGCAGGCAGCGCCACCGTCACAGCGGTTGTCAGCCGCGAAATCTCGACATGCTGCTTTTCGAGCACGCGCAGCAACTCCAATTGCACCGTCGGACGTTTTTCATCGGCCGGCAACACGTACGCCGCGGGTCCTTCCGTCTTCGGTTTTTCTATGGAGCGTTTTGCCTTGGCATAAAAATTCTTCAGGAACATCCGCTTGTTTTCATTGAAATAGTGCAGCGAAACGAGCAATCCGGTTTCTTCATAGTTATTGTTGTCGCGTTGCGACCACATCACTTTCGGCAGCGGTGGATTCTGCTTGTACCATGTGCGCGCGTACTCTTCCGGCTCGAGCGTGCGTTCCAGCGTGTCTGATCCGCCGTTGCCAAACGTTTCGTACAACCGGCTGATTCCGTTGTGCAGCGCCGCAATAAACATCAAATATCCCGGCGACCACGTATCGAAGTTCCCGTGCGCAAATACGCCGGGCATGCCGAATTTCGTCATGTCAGCCACGTTGCGCGCGCCGATCATCTGCCATTCATCCGCCAAAATCGGGTCGATCCAGGCGTTGTACGGCCCGTCCCCAATTGTGTTGTCGTAAAGATACGGCACAGACTCGTGCAGATCGTGCAACACCTGAGCATTCCACTGCACATACGTGTTCATCACGTTCTCGGTGAGCTTCAGCGTCACGCCCATCGCGTCGCGATTGTTGTCGTGCCCCACGTACTTGCCCCAATAAACAAGCGGCGGATAAAAATCTTTCGGGTGCGCCAGATGCCATTTGTAGATGTCCACCATGCGGTCGCGCCCGTCCACTTCCACGACAGGAGTGATCAGTGTGACGATGCCGTCGCGAATTTCCTTTACGTACGGGCTCTCGTCCACTGCTAGCCGGTAGGCTAGCTCCATCAGTGCGGTAGGCGCGCCAGTTTCAGGCGAGTGAATTGTTCCGGTGATGTAATAAACAGGAACCGCTTGCGCGACGATCTTGTCGGCTTCGGCGTCGTTCAACTGCAGCGTACGAGGATCGGCGAGCCTCGCAAGCTTCGCGCGGTTGTCCTCGAGTCTTTTCAAATTTTCCTCGGACGAAACCGCCACCGCGATCATCTCGCGGCCCTCTTCGGTCGTCCCGATCGAGAAAACCTTCACGCGCGGGCTGGCTTTCTCCAGCATCCGCATGTATTTGTATACATCCTCCGCATACGGCAGAATTCCCGGCGCGCCAGCCACGTCGCCAAGCACCGCTTCCGGCGTGGGCACGTTCTTCGATGCCGGCAGATAGTTCACCAGCGGTGAAGTGAAAAAAGGCTCCGTCGTGTATTTCTTCATCTTCGCGGTGTATGCCTCGTCCACGGGCTGTTTCGCATCACGGCCAGGAGCAGTCTCGCCATCAGCCACCAGGAGCGGTGCAAAAAAGACGCAGAGAATGATGCCCATTACAGACTTCGCAACAGACTTCGATACAAACTTCGACACGTGCGGAGGGTTCATGACATCTCCCGTGACAGAAAGCGTGCGGATTCTAATTCAATTGGACGTGCGAAGAGAAGCTTTGCGATACAACTTTCTCATTCAAGGGGAAGAAACATGATGCAGATGGGCGAAGGAACGGACAGCGTTTCGCCCGTTGGCGTCAGCTTGCCGGTCGCGGGATCAATGCGGAATTCCACAATCGTGTCGGAATTCTGATTCTCAGCGAGCAGAAAAGTTCCCGTGGGATCAATCGCAAAGTGCCGCGGCTCCTTCCCACCTGTCGGAACATCCGCAACCTGCGCGAGTGTGCCATTTCTGGAATCGATCGAATAGACAACGATCGAATCACGGCCTCGGTTCGAGGCATAAAGAAACTTTCCGCTCGGGTGAATTTCAATCTCCGCCGCATCGTTTCGCCCAGAAAATCCCGCCGGGAGCATTGGGACAGTTTGAATCGAGCGGGACTTCCCCGTGCTTTCGCTGGCGAATACCGTCACGGTGGATTCCAACTCGCCCAAAACGTACATGAATTTGCGATCTTTGGAGAAGGCTACGTGGCGGGGCCCTATTCCTGGCTTGAACTCCGCTGAATCCTGTGTTGCGGTCAGGGTTCCCTTGGCTGAGTCAAATTTGTAAACCAATACGCGGTCTAGCCCCAGGTCGGCCACATACACCAATCGATTGTTCTCCGAAGGCGCGATCCAATGCGCATGCGAGCGGTCCTGACGCTTCTTGTTCGGGCCCGTCGTACCCTGGTCTGTCAACAAAGCGGTGTGTTCACCGAGCTTTCCGTCGGCAAGAATTGGATAGACAACCACGTTTCCGCTGGTGTAGTTCGCGGAGAAAAGAAATTTCCCCGTGCGGTCAAACGAGAGATGGCAGGGATCTTCTCCGAGCGCCGGTAGTTCGTTCAGCAACGTCAATTTGCCGCTCTTGGGCTCAATGGCGAAGGCGCTGACCGTGCTCGCCTTGCCCATTTCGTTCGCGGCGTACAAATATTTTCCGCTGGGATGCACCGCCACCCACGACGGATCTTTCGTCTCGCCGGCAAGCTCAAGCGCCGACATTTTCCCCGTCGCCGCGTCAAAACGAAATTCGTAAATGCCTTTGCTGTCGGTTTTTGTCGTGTAGTTCCCGACGTACGCCCGGTATTCCGTGTGCGAAGCAGATGTTGCTGCGTCACGCCCGGCATAGAGCGCAAGCGGCGCAGTCAGAAGAATTGTAAACGAGATAAAGCGGCGCAAGTTGTTCATGGCGCCGACAGTCTAACACCAACACGCCTACTTCTTTTCTTCTTCGTCTTCTTCCTGCAGGACGGCCGCGGCCGCGATCGAATCATCACCGTCGAGTTTGAGCAGCCGCACACCCTGGGTTGAGCGGCCCGCTTCGCGAATTTCATTCGCATGTACGCGAATTACTTTCCCGTGTTCCGTAATAATCATCACATCCGATTCTTCCGTCACCTGCAGCGTCGAGACCACTGATCCGTTGCGTTCCGTGGTCTTCATATTCACCACGCCCTTGCCCCCGCGCGAAGTGATCCGGTATTCGGCAAGCGGCGTCCGCTTTCCATAGCCTTTTTCGGATACGGTAAGCATCAACGTCACGAGTGAATCCTTGATCTGCTCGTTTTCGAGTTCTTCAAGGTTCTGCGTCTCGATCTTGTGTTCCTTGTTGATGATTTCAAAGTCCGGCTGCACCGCGTCCATCGACACCACGTAGTCGTCCTTGTCGAGGTCCATGCCGTTCACGCCGCCGGCGCTGCGTCCCATTGCGCGAACTTCCGTTTCGCGAAACAGGATGGCCTGCCCTTCGTGGCTGGCGAGGAAAATCATCTGCTTGCCATCGGTGAGCTTCGCGCCGATCAGTTCGTCCTTCGCGTCCAGATTGATGGCGATGATTCCTGTCGACCGCGGATTGGAGAATTCCGTCAGCGTCGATTTTTTTACCGTGCCGTTTTTCGTAGCCATGAAGACGAATTTATCCGCTGCTTCGAGGTCGCGCGCGGCAACCAGTGCGGTCAGCTTTTCATCTTCCTGGAATTTCACCAGGCTGTTGATTGCTTTTCCGCGTGTCGCAGCCGCGGCTTCCGGCAATTCATACACCTTCAGCCAATACACGCGTCCCTTGGATGTGAACAGCAAAATGTAACTGTGCGCCGACGCAATGAAGAGATGTTCGACGAAATCCTCTTCCCGGGTCTTGGCGCCAATGCGGCCCTTTCCGCCTCGTGACTGGTGGCGATAGGTGTCCGTCGAAGTGCGCTTGATGTAACCTGCGTGGCTCACGGTAATGAGCATTTCGGTGTCGGCGATCAGGTCTTCCAGCTTGATCTCCTCCACCTTGTCCACAATCTGCGTGCGGCGGTCGTCGCCATACGCCTTGTGGACTTCTCTCAACTCTGCGGTGATAACCTGCTTCAGTTTTTTGTCGCTCGAAAGAATTTCGCGCAGTTCGGCGATCAAATCACGGATGGATTTCAGTTCCTTAAGAATATCGTCGATCGATAGCTGCGTCAGGCGGTGTAACTGCAGTTCGAGTATGGCGTCAATTTGCGCGTAGCTGAGTCCGAGAGCATTAGCGCCTGCTGCTGCTTCGATCTCCGGCGCGCCCAGGAAGCGATATTTACGGCCGTCGAGTTTTACACCTTCGAGCTTGCGCGACTTGCCGTTCTCCGTGATGGTTACTTCCTGCTCGGTGAAATACTTGAACAGGTTTTCCTTTGCTTCCGCGCGGCTTGACGATCCGCGGATCACGCGAATCACTGTGTCCAGGTGGTCGAGTGCCACCTGGTAACCCACCAAAATGTGCTCGCGCTCTTCGGCTTTGCGAAGTTCGAACATCGTGCGGCGACGAACCACTTCCACGCGGTGTTCGATAAAAAGTTTGATCAGCGGAATGATGCCGAGTTCGCGCGGCTGACCCGCCACGATCGAGAGCAGGATCATGTGGAACGATTCCTGCATCTGCGTGAATTTGTATAAATTGTTCAGGATGAGTTGCGATTCTTCGTCGCGTTTCAACTCGATCACAATGCGCATGCCTTCGCGGGAAGATTCGTCGCGAACATCGGCAATACCTTCGATCTTTTTCGTTTGCACGAGTTCGGCGATCCGTTCGATCAGGCGCGCTTTGTTAACCTGATACGGAATCTCGGTGATGACAATGTTCTCGCGGTCCTTGCTGGCCTGTTCAATCGCCGCCTTCGCGCGCATGGTGAAGCTGCCGCGGCCCGTCCGGTACGCCGCCTCAATGCCTTCGCGGCCTGCAATGTACGCGCCGGTCGGAAAATCCGGGCCGGGAACAATTTTTAGAACTTCCTTCAACGTGGCGTCCGGCTTTTCAATCAGCAAAATCGCTGCGTCCACAATTTCCCGCAAATTGTGCGGGGGGATGTTCGTCGCCATGCCGACGGCAATTCCGCTCGCGCCGTTAACGAGAAGATTCGGAATGCGCGACGGCAGAACGACTGGTTCTTCGCGTGTCTGATCGAAATTCGGGATGAAGTCGACGGTTTCTTTTTCGAGGTCCGCAAGAATGTCTTCGCTGATTTTCGCCAGGCGCGCTTCGGTATATCGCATGGCCGCGGGAGGATCGCCGTCCACGGAACCGAAATTCCCCTGTCCGTCGATCAACGGATAACGCATGTTGAAGTCCTGCGCCAGGCGCACCAGCGCGGGATAGATCACCGCTTCTCCATGAGGATGGTAGTTGCCGGACGTGTCTCCGCAGATTTTGGCGCACTTGCGGTAGCCCCGATTGGAAGCGAGGCCGAGGTCGTTCATCGCGACAAGAATGCGCCGCTGCACCGGCTTCAGCCCGTCGCGGACGTCGGGCAATGCGCGCGCAATGATGACGCTCATTGCGTAGTCGAGATAGGACTTGCGCATTTCCGCTTCGATATCGATCGGAAGCAGTATTGAAGTGTTCGTTTCGTCTGCCATGTTCCCTCAGAGCTCGTTATTTACGGTCCTGCAGTGCTTCAACCTCAAATTCACTTGCTCATACGCTCGAGTACGTACGTCTTTACCGTGTCGAACGCATCTGCGGTGTTGCTGAATCGCCGCATGGAAAATTCGGCCTCAGCCGCTTTCAAAAACGCATCGCACGCAACGTCATCCACGAATTCCACGGCAACTCCGCGCTCCGTGTCCGGAGTTTCCGTCCGCACGGCACGAAACTCGCTTACGCTCAAGCCGCGCAATCCCGGCAGAGTGGTCCAGCCCAACTGGTACACCATCGTTCCTTCAATACGCGTTAAATATCCAGGTTAACCACTTCGAGTGCATTGTCCTCGATGAATTTTCTACGCGCTTCAACGTTTTCGCCCATCAGCGTCGTGAAAATATCTTCGGCGGCGACCGCGTCCTCCAATTTCACTTGCAGCAGCGTCCGCGTATCGGCGTTCATGGTGGTATCCCAAAGCTGTTCTGCGTTCATTTCGCCAAGGCCTTTGAATCGTGTGATCGTGAAATCTTTTTTTGCATCTTCCATCACGTAGTTCAACACGTCGGTGACTTTTTCCTTGGACACCTTGGTGCCGTTGCGGGCCACGGTAAACGGCGGGTGATTGAATTCTTCAATCTGCTTGGTCAGGCCGCGGAGACGCTTGTACTCCGCATTCGACGCGAGAGCCCAATTGATTTTTTGGTTGTGTGGAGGTCCAAACTGAATTTCGTAGAGGCTGTGTTCTTCGTCGAACGCCACCTTGCCTTCGAGTTTGATTTTAGCCTTCTCAATTTCCTTGAGGAGTTTCTCCAGCGCCTTCTTATCCTCGAAGTCAGTTTTCTTTTCAAGCGCACTTTCCGCGAGAAGTTCGACCAGCGCCGGTTCGCGCAGGCGCCGTCCAAGTTTGGCGGCGGCGGCGTCGTATTCCTGCACATTAAGAAGAAACGACGTCAGCCGCGCACCGTCGAGACTGACGCCTTCCTTGGCCTTCACCACATGATCTTCTGTGGCGCGTTTCATCAATTCGCGCGCGAAATCGTGCTCGTCGCGGATGTAGCGTTCGCTCTTGCCACGCTTGACGCGGTAAAGAGGTGGCTGAGCGATGTAGATATGCCCCCGCTCGATCAGTTCCTTCATGTGCCTGAAGAAGAACGTCAGCAGCAACGTGCGGATGTGTGATCCGTCCACGTCCGCGTCAGTCATCAAAATGATTTTGTGGTAGCGAAGTTTGCCGGCGTCAAAATCATCTTTGCCTATGCCCGTACCGAGCGCAGTGATGATGGCGCGGATTTCTTCGTGGCCAAGCATCTTGTCGTAACGCGCTTTTTCCACGTTGAGGATTTTGCCTTTCAGCGGAAGGATGGCCTGGAATTTCCGGTCGCGGCCCATTTTCGCCGAGCCGCCGGCCGATTCGCCCTCAACGACAAATAGCTCGCAACGGGAAGGATCGCGTTCCTGACAATCCGCCAGTTTTCCTGGCAAGCCGCTCGAATCCATCGCGGACTTGCGTCGCGTCAATTCGCGGGCCTTGCGTGCCGCTTCGCGTGCGCGCGCTGCGTCAATGCACTTGCCGATGATTCGGCGCGCAACGGTGGAATGTTTGTCGAACCATTCGCCGAGCTTTTCGTTCACCAGTTGCTCAACGTCGCCTTTGATGTCGCTGTTCAGCTTGCCTTTGGTCTGCCCTTCGAATTGCGGCTGAGGCAGGCGCACGCTGACCACGGCGACCAGCCCTTCGCGCACATCGTCGCCCGAGATGCTGACTTCGTCTTTCTGTTCCTTAAGCATCCCGGCATTGGAAGCGAAGTTGTTGATGGTACGCGTGAGCGCGGAGCGGAAACCGGAAAGATGCGTGCCGCCGTCCACCGTGTTGATGGTGTTCGCGAACGCAAAAACATTTTCACCGTAGGTGTCGTTGTACTGCAGCGCAATTTCTATCTCCACGCTGCCCTTCTTGCCTTCCATGTAGATGGGCGAATCGTGGAGCGTTCTCTTCCCGCGATTGATGTGCTTGACGAATTCCGCAATCCCACCGGTGAAGCGGAACTCCGCATTCTTCTCGGCACGCTCATCGTTCAGCGTGATCTTCAAACCCTTGTTCAAGAAAGCATATTCGCGCAGGCGAGTGGCCAGCGTGTCATAGCTATAAACGGTCTTCTCAAAAATCGATGGGTCAGCATGGAACGTAACTCTCGTTCCGGTTTTGCGGGTCTTGCCGGTCTGTTTCAGCTTGGAAGTGGGTTTGCCTTTTTCGTAAGACTGCTCCCACACAGCGCCATCGCGCTGAATTTCAAGTTCGAGCCAATCGGAAAGCGCGTTTACAACCGAGACACCCACTCCGTGCAAACCGCCCGACACCTTGTAGGTCTCGCTGTCGAACTTGCCCCCGGCATGCAACACCGTCAGTACGACTTCTGCCGCCGGACGCTTTTCCGTCGCGTGCATGTCCACTGGAATGCCGCGCCCGTTATCCACCACCGTCACAGAGTTGTCTTCGTGCACGGTCACGTTTACTTCATCGGCGTAGCCCGCCATCGCTTCATCAACTGAGTTGTCGACAACTTCCCACACCAGATGATGCAAACCCATTTCGCCGGTCGAGCCGATGTACATCGCCGGCCGCAAACGCACGGCCTCTAGCCCGCCCAACACTTTGATGGATTTTGCGTCGTACTGATGGCCGCCGGGGCCCTTGCCTGTCACGGATTCTTTTTCTTTGTCGCCCATGAACCCTCATCTCTCACCGAACGAAAAATCAAAGCTAAATTTGTTGATCCGCAGCACACATGATGTGCGAAGTCGCGGCGGTCGCGTAGCAAGCACCGAAAAAATCGGTCGCTGTTCTGAAGCAAGATTGGCGCGATAGAGGAAGGATTCAGACTTCGTCCCGTGCGACCAAAGCAATTTTGTTGGCCGACGCCTTACTCTTTGACTCCGATCGAAAATCGGAGCTCGTAGAGTTCCTGCTCCATCCCGTCCCGCACACCGGGACGCGGCGAAGACTATTCCCCTGCGGCGTGATTTCGCAGGTTCGTTTCTCCAGGCTTATAAGCCCTCCGGCTCCTGGCGCAGAGCAAGAACTGCGAGCTTATATTCCCTGGTGGACGTGTCGATTTGTAGGAGTTTTCTGCGAATCGACAACGGGAAAAGTATAGCTGAACTGGCCCGTTTTCTCAAGCTCTGCCACAGGCCTTCAAATTGTTATAAGCCACTTATTTTCTATTATTTACGTTTGTTCCGAAGGGGATTCAGCGACTTTGCCGACAACTCGATTTTGGCTTGAAATCCAATCTTTTTTTCGGTCCAATCGACGTCTCCGCCCTCTGCTGGATCGTTTCAAAAAACCGCTTGAAATCCGGCGCAAATCTTCGCGGGTCGAAAGCATTTCCCCCTAGATCCGAGGAATGTGCGCATGATTGCAAATTGTGATCTCAAAAATTCCGTATCGCTTTTCGACCCGGAACATGAAGTCTTCGGGAAAGCGAAGTGGTAACACCGTAGAGTCTGGCTAAGTCGGCATCGAGCATCACTCATGTTTCCAACGCAAAAAATAAATCTTCTCGATTGATTAGCGCAGCGGGGATAATCGCTCTCTTGCCTGAAATTCCGAGGGAGTTTGATATTCCAATTGGGAACGTCAAATTTTATTACCACCGAAGCGGTCAGATCCGCATCGGCATGATGATGTAACGGTAGCGGTACGATTCATCGGCAAGCGGGCGCATCTGGCCGGCGCTTTGTTCGTCTTTCAATTCAATGCTGATCGGGCCCTCGGCTGCCGCGGCGAGGAAATCCAGCACGTAACTGGAGTTGAATCCGATCGAAATCGGATCGCCTTTGTAATCCTTCTCAATAATCTCTTTCGCTTCGCCATATTCAGGACTCGAAGCAGAAATCTCAATGCCGTCTTTCGCCACAGCCAGCTTGACGGCGTGCGAACGCTGGTCCGCAAGCTGCGAGACCCGCCGCACCGCGTCACTCAATTCCGCGCGCTCCAGCACTACCGACTTATTGTTGTCGCGCGGCAACACTGCTTCGTAGTTCGGGAATTGCCCGGTAAGGATCCGCGAAATCAGCAGCCGGTGGCCCACCTGGAAGAACAAGTGGCTTTCGTCTTTCGCAAAGTCCATTTGCGCATCCGCGCCTGCGGCGCTAGAAAGTTTTTCCACTTCGTCCATCGCCTTCTTGGGAATCAGCACTTTTACTTCGCCATTCAATCCAGCCAGCTTGTGGTCTGTTTCCGCAAGCGCCAGCCGGTGACCGTCCGTCGCCACCATCGCAAGCGTGTCAGGCTTCAGAATCAGCAAGCCCCCGTTCAGTGTGTAGCGTGACTCCTCCATTGAAATGGCAAATTTCGTCTTGGAAATCAGCCCTTCCAGCACCGCCGCCGGAATTTTCACCAGCACATGCGGCATCGCGGGCAGCGCTGGAAAATTCTCCTTCGCCATCCCGACCATCTTGTATTTCTTTTTGTCGCTGACAATCTCGACCCAATGGTTTTCGAGTAGCTTGAATTTGATCTCGCCCTCGGGCAACAGCCGCACCAGCTCAAGTAATTTTTTCGCTGGGATTGTGCCCGCGCCCTCTTTTTTAACTTTCGCCTCACACGAAGTGCGCACACTTAATTCCAGGTCTGTGGCCGTGATTGTAACTCGACCTTCTCGTGCTTCGACCAGGAGGTTGGACAAGATCGGAATCGTGGTCTTGCGCTCGACAACCCCCTGCGACGTCGTGAGTTCGTTCAACAGCGCTGATTTGGTTACGTTGAATTCCATTAATTGGCTTTCCTCGCGTGCCGTGCCGGTCGCAGACATTAGACCTTCCTAGAGAAGCCCTGATCCACTGTTGCGTACTTTACTCGTTTTTTGCTCTCGGCGAAAGCTTTACGAACTGGATTCGGGAGCGTATTCGATGTGGAAATCGGTGGGAAACTTGTCGAGTGGATTGTGCTGTCACCTGCTCACAGGTATCGGCAGTTGTGGCGGTTTTTCACAGCTACAACTGCAACAACAAGAAGTTCTCATCTTTGTTCTCATTCGCTCTTCAAAAAACAATTTATCCCTTGTTGTGATGATGACTGCTGTGAATTTGTGGAAAGCTCAACAAGCGCAGCAACCTCAGGTTCTTGCGATACTGGTGCACTGTGCACGGGAATGTGTGTATCTCGGAAATTCCTCGACTCCAGAGCATGGAACGCACGCACTGCGATTTTCTATCCTCGCGCTTCAACAAAATTTCCCCAGCTTATTGAAGCGATTTACACAGCGTGCTGTCAGGCTGGATCTGCCGTATCGCGTTGTCGCAACAAACATCTTCCGGCATTTTAGTGGCTTCGGTTTTAGTAAAGCCGCGATTCGCAAACGCGAATTCAACATCGCTATCCAGCACGATGCGCCTGTTTCTGTCTTTTGTGGGAGAAAAAGTCTACTGCAGGGCGTCCATCAATCGCGTGATGGTGCGGTTCAAATCTTTA
>QHYO01000290.1 GCA_003224135.1 Acidobacteriota bacterium
TTTGGAATCTGCTCCGGTGTCACTGTTTCTTTGCACGGTAATGCTGAGTGCATGGTTCGGGGGAATCGGGCAGGGGTTGCTCGCGACCACCCTCTCCAGTCTCGCCTTCTATTATTACTTCCTGCCCCCGCAGTATTCGTTGGGCGCAAAGCCCGAGGAGATACCACGCTTTGTCGCTTTTACAATGTCAGCCTTGTTTGTCGGCTCGCTGAGCGCTGCGCAAAGGAGTGTCACAGAATCACTCAGGCGGGCGCGCGATGACCTAAACGGAACAGTTCAAGAACTCCGGAAAACCAACACCGCGTTGGACGCAGAGAGCCATGAGCGCAAGCACGCGGAAGAGGCCATGCGTCAGGCGCAGGCGGAGCTCGCACGCGTCAGCCTCAACCGATTGCGGCAGCCGTCACGGACGCAAGCACGTGCTTGCGCTGGCTGACACGCGAGCACCCAGATGTCGAAGAGGCGCGCGACGCTGCATCGAGAGCCGTCAAAGATGCAACCCGTGCAGCGGAAATCATCAGTCGGGTCCGTCTGCTCTTCAAGAAGAGTACACCCCAGCGGGAGTTGGTTGATGTAAATGATGTCGTTCGAGAGATGATCGTCCTGGTGCGCAGCGAGGCAACGCGATACAACGTCTCCGTCCAGACATACTTAACGAAAGATCTTTTCCGGGTGATGGGTGATCGCGTGCAATTGCAGCAGGTGCTGATGAACCTCATGATCAATGGCATCGAGGCGATGAAAAATACAAACGGTCCGCGGGAACTTGTGATCAAGTCGCAACCGGAAAACGAGCAAGTTCTGGTGTCCGTCAGCGATACCGGCGTGGGACTTCCCCAGCAGCAGGCAGACCAGATCTTTGATGCCTTCTTTACCACGAAGCTCCATGGCACCGGCATGGGACTTCGCATCAGCCGTTCCATCGTTGAATCGCATGGCGGTCGCTTGTGGGCTGAAAAAAACTCTCCGCGCGGCGCAAGCTTTTACTTCACGGTCTCCACCAAAGTCGAGGCACATGCATGACGGCCCCAGGCGCTCCCACGGTGTTCGTTATCGATGACGATGCCGGTATGCGGGCGGCCATCCAAGGTCTGTTGAAATCGGTGGGCTTGCGATCCGAGTCTTTCGGGAAGCCTCAAGATTTCCTACGCAGCGGGCGTCCAGACGGGCCAAGCTGCCTGGTGTTGGACGTGAGACTGCCTGGAATCAACGGCCTGG
>QHYO01000291.1 GCA_003224135.1 Acidobacteriota bacterium
GATCCCAAGCTGCTGATTGGCCGCCAAAGAAAGATTTGTCGAAACGATTACGGAACCTGCCGCTCCGCTCACTGAGCCCAGCGTGCCAGAAGCGCAGCCGGGAACGCCGGGATTGGGTTGCGTGCAAAACGTTACGCGCGGCGCGGAAAACGTGACGGTCAGCTGGGTGTAGGTTGCCGCAGGAACGGAAACGTGCGCGGCAAGCACAGTGGAATCGCTGGTGACGCGGTTAAATTCGGCGATGTACGTGGTGGAATTCAGCGGCACGCTGAAGTCGCTGCCGGTTGAAGGTGTCAACTTGATGCCGGTGACGGTTGCAGTGAACGCCTGGATGGAAAGTTCGGAACTGGGCTGTGGAGGAGTTGCCGTCAGGACAAACGAAACAGTGGCATTGCCACCACCACCGCAGTTCGTGCAAACACTTCCAACTCCGCTACAGGAAGCCAGAACGAGAGAGGTGAAAATCAAAACCGCAGCTGCTGAAATTTGCCGAGTCATGGACCTACCCCATTCCCCAAGATATTCCTCGCCGGGTGCCCTGACCAGCGAAGACGAGCGAAATCCATAAAAAAGAATTTAACGCTCGCAATTGCCGGAAAGAAAGTAAAAGGGAGCAACAGTGCTCAAGAGCTAACCACGGAGCGGGAGGTAGTTGTCGCGTAGGCTCAATAAACGTGGCAACGTGTGGGGGTCCGCTCCGCTGAAGGGTGCTGCGTGGCGGGTTAGTTGGCCCAGCCGAGCACCGTAAGCACCACGTTCGGTTCCGGAGACGTTGGAGGATTCGGGGCAGGAGCGACGAATAATTCCTTTTCTTCTCCTGACTGGAGATCCTTGCCCCACAAATGGGGTTCAGGTTGGAAATTTGGCGGTAGCCGCCGTTCTTCGACATATGCCAGGTATTTTCCGGACGCGGAAACGTAATATGTACCGGCGAGGCGTTTTTGTGCGAATTGCGTTTGCGACTTGTAGTCGGGACCGGAGATCACAAGAAATGTCTCCGGATTTCCAGGCGAGCCCTTCTTTGCCGCAAATTCCTGGAAGAGGTAGCTCCCGTTCGGCAACTGTGCGATCAAAACACGTTGGTCGACGCTCGATGGAATGTGACCTGGCAGTTGCAGGCGGCCGGCCTCCGAGGAAATGCTGCCGAGATCGCCGCCATCTTCGGAGACGAAGTATGTTCCCGGTATGTTGTGATTCTTCGGATCGATGAGATCCTCGTCTCCAAGGACTAGATTAAAGAACAGGCGATCACCGCTCGCGAGCCAGCCATACGACAGCGGAAGACAGTCGGGACAGCGCGCTTGAGTGAGTTTGCTCAGATCCCACCTATGGAGCAGCTTCCATGCGGGCAATTCATAAATGAAAAAAAGGTACTTGCCATCGACGAAGGCTTCGATGACCGCCTTTGTGGCCCGTGGATTTAACAGGGCAGGTGACTGATTTGGCTGGGTCTCAAAAAGTTTGCGAAATTGCTTTGAACCATCGAGCTTGATTTCGTAGAGCGCTGGAGGGTCGGCAAAAGCGCCCGGAGTTGGAGCAGTTCGCCATTCGCGCCGGACTCCCGTCACAAGGGCTTCGTCGCTTCCATAGATGGGGCCGGTCGGCTTGATGTCAAGGTTCATGTCTTCGTCCGAAAACAACAGAGAACGTGTTCCACCGATCATGGAAACGGAATAAATTTCGGTTTTGCGGAAACTGCGAAGCATTGCCAACTTTTCATTGATTGAGGCCCGAAAGGCGCCGTTTGGATAACGTGCATGGAAACTCGTGCGGGTTTCCGCGTAAGACACGGAATAGATCAACGTCTGGGCCCGCGCTGGTGAGCAAAGGCACAGCACAAACGAAACGACTACTAGGTTTGTGCTCAATTTCTTTGCGATTGTCATCTGACGGAAAGATAGCCCGGAGTTCCTGCGAGGACAACGGTGCGATGTGGTTAGGTGCTTTGATCTTAACGGTCTGCAACCGTCTCCCCCGCAGGTCGCTACCGTCGAAATCGATACTATTTCGCGAAACGGAACAGGGCAGCGGTCAGGGCAGAGTGAAGGCAACGAGTGCATCGCCTAACGACTCTTCGCTGATTTTGGGATGACTGCCAGCCGCGATGACGACGAACTGCTTACCTGATGCGGCGAGGCGGTAGGTCATTGGCGTGGCATGACCGCTCGCAGGCAGTTGCGCCTTCCACAATTCTTTGCCCGTCTCGATATCAAACGCGCGGAAGAATGGATCGAAGGTGGCGGCGATGAAGACCAGTCCACCGGCCGTGACGATCGGACCACCGAGGCTGATCGAACCTGGCAGGATTGGAGGGTGCTTGCCTCCAAAGTCCTGCATCGAGCCGAGCGGAAGTTGCCAGCGAATCTTTCCTTCGTTCATGTCTACAGCAGTGAGCAGGCCCCATGGGGGCGCAGTGCAGGGCAAGCCCGACGGCGACTGGAGGAAGCGACGAAACAAGCCGTAAGGTGCACCGGTTTGGGGAGAATACTCGCCGTCTTCGGCGCGGGCATCGCGCCGCGAAAAATCTGCGCGGGGAATGAGCTTTATTTTCGCGACGAGATTATTTGTATTAACGATTAGAAGGCTGTGCTGTGGATCGAAAGCGTAGCCGCTCCACGTCATTCCGCCCAAGTTTCCTGGCATGACGAGGGTGCCCTGAAGGCTTGGCGGCGTGAAGATGCCTTCATTGCGAAGGGTTTTGACCCAGGCGAGGCAGGTGTCGCGATCTTGTTGGGTCGGACCCCAGGCATCCTCCGCGGATATTTTCTGAGCAGCGAGCGGTGGAGGCGCGAGCGGAAAAGGCTGCGTGGGTGAAGCGAGTTCGCCGGGCACATCGCTTTGGGGAACGCGACGCTCCTCGACGGGAAACACGGGCTTTCCCGTATCGCGATTGAGGACGTAGAGAAGTCCTGTTTTGTTGCCCTGGATGACGACGGGAACGTCGTGGGTGTCGCGGCGCAATGTTGCGAGCAGTGGCTGCGGGGCCGAGTCGTAATCCCAGAGATCGTGATGCACGAGTTGGAATCCCCAAGCGATCGTTCCGGTTTTGGCATGGAGGGCTACGACTGAATTGGCCCATTTGTTGTCGCCACGCCGTAGCCCACCGAAGTAATCAGGGCTGGCGCTGCCGGTTGGCACGAAGATGAGATCGCGCTGCGGATCGACGGCCATGATGGACCACGCGTTTGCCGCGCCGGTGCGCTGCTCAACGTTCTCCTGATCCGCCTTAGCGGCCGGGTCGCTACCGGTAGTGTCCTTACTTCGAGAAGATGGCGAGGCATTGGGGATTGGATCCCAACTCCATCGAAGAGCGCCAGAGCGGACATCAAAGGCGCGCACCACTCCGGATGGCATGGTGGCCAGTTGATTGTCGTTGATGGCGGAGCCGACAACGATGAGATCGCCGATGACGGCGGGAGGCGAAGTCATGTGATACCAGCCGGCGCGATAACCCGGTACATCTCTCAGGCTAACTTGCCCCGAGTCGCCGAAATCCAAACAAGGCTTGCCCGTTAGCGCATCAAGGGAAATGAGCCGAGCGTCCTGTGTGGCTTCGTAAACACGACGATGGCACTGTTGGTCCGCGAGCCGGGCAGAGTCGAGCCAAGTGGACACTCCTCGATTGACGAGGCCGTCGCCATAATCGAGAGTTTTATCGATCTCGGGATCATAGGCCCAGCGTTGCTTGCCAGTTTCCGGATCGAGAGCGATCACACGATTGAACGGCGTGGTGAAATAGAGAGAGCCATCGACGAGGATGGGAGTGGCTTCAAAGCCACTGCGTTTTCTGCCGCCGCTGCCATCGGAAACGTCTCCGGTATGAAAGATCCAGGCGACTCTTAGTTTTGACACATTGTCGCGGTTAATCTGAGTGAGGGCGGAGTAGCGCATCCCGCCAGGGTCGTTGCCGTAGTTCGGCCACTCTGCGCCGCTCGAAACCTGGCCGCGAGCGCCAGAACCGGCAAATGCCACGTACAGGAACACCAGCAGTCCAATCACGTTCCGCATGGGACGGTATGTTCCATGAATCGTTTTGCGAAAGCAAGCGCGTGAGAGGAGATGGAGCAGCAGCGCCGTTTGGGAGCAGCAGGAAAGCGCGGCGAGTCCCGGTGTGCTATCGTTTTTTGTTCGAGACAAAGCGATTTCGTGTGAAGGCGGAAGTTTTGGCAAAGCGCGCGTCCAAAGCGACGGAAAACTCTTCAAAGACTGGCAAGCCGACCGAATTGGCGAATCAGCCGGAGCGCCGGTATGCGTCGTTTGATGAAGAGGAAGCGCCGGTTGTGGCACGGAACACCAGACGGGCGGACGAGAATTGGGTGGGAGCCCGCGAGCCTGCAGCAACTCCAGTAGACATGAGAGGAGTCTTTGGCCCGGGCGGATTGCTTGAAAGATCGATGATTGGCGGGTATGAGCATCGCGTCGCACAGCTTGAAATGGCGGAAGTGGTGCACGACGCGTTTCAGAGCCGGCATCACGCGATTGTGGAAGCCGGGACCGGCACGGGGAAAACGCTCGCCTATCTGCTGCCCGCAATTTGTAGTGGCCGCCGCGTGGTGATTTCGACGGCGACGAAATCGTTGCAAGAACAGCTCTACGAGAAAGACATTCCATTTCTGCAAAAACATTTCGCCCCTAATCTGAAGGTTGCGGTGATGAAAGGCCGCGCAAATTTCTTGTGCCGCGCCAAGCTGCATCAGATGGCAGATTCGCCGATGTTGAAGGGCATGGAGGAGCTGGACGCATTCCGGCAGATGCGCGAATGGGCAAAGTTGACGGAAACCGGAGACCGCGCGGAGCTGACTTTTTTGCCGGATGATTCGGAGCTGTGGGCACGGTTGGATGCGCGGCGGGATACCTGCACCGGTCAGAAGTGCTCCGACTTCAACGAGTGTTTTGTGACCGCAATGCACGGGCGCGCACGCGAAGCAGATTTGATTATTGTCAATCACCATCTTTTCTTTGCGGATTTGGCGCTGAAGCACGACGACTTTGGCAGTATTCTTCCGGAATATTCGGCGGTGGTTTTCGACGAAGCGCACGAAATCGAGGATGTGGCGAGCGATTATTTCGGGCGGCAAATTTCGAACTACCGTTTTGAAGAGCTGGCGCGGGATGCGGACCAGACGCTGCGGATATCGAAACTTGGTTCACCGGCATTGTTGCGGCGCACACAGCGGATTCGCGAACGTAGCCGCACCTTTTTTGATGCGTTCCCGCCGCGCGATGGTCGTTTCCCGTTTTCGCGCCAGGAGCGCGAAGCCTTCATCGAGCAGCACCACGAGGCGTATACCGGTTTGACCGACGCGCTCAAAAGCATGGAGACCGAGTTTGCGGCGCTCATGCAAAAGCCGGAAGAATTGACGCGGCTCGGACGGCGCAGCTTCGAACTACGGCAGGAGCTGAGCTTTCTGTTCGAATCGAACGAACGGAACTTTGTGTATTGGTTCGAGCGGCGAAACAAGGGAGTGTTTCTTGCCGCCACTCCGATTGATGTGAGCCAGATTTTGCGCGAGAGGCTGTTCGAACAGTTTGACACCGTGGTGCTGACCTCCGCCACGTTAACGGTGGGCAATCGCTTCGACTACATTCGGCAGCGCCTGGGGCTGGACAATGCGAAAGAGCGCACGCTGCCACCGGAGTTTCACTATGGCGAGCAAGCTCTTTTTTATTTGCCGCAGGGCATGCCCGACGTGCGTGAGGCGGGATTTGCGTCGAAGGCCGCGGACGAAATTCTGCGGCTGCTCGAATTGAGTGAAGGCCGCGCGTTTTGCCTATTCACCAGCTACGCGCAGATGAAAGATTTGTACGAACGGGTTAGCGCGCGGTCACCATTTCCGCTGTTTTTGCAAGGGACGGCCCCGCGATCGGTGCTGCTCGAACGGTTCAAGGCCACGCCGAACGCAGTTTTATTCGCGACGTCGAGTTTCTGGCAGGGAGTGGACGTGCCGGGCGAACAGCTTTCGTGTGTGATTGTGGACCGGTTACCGTTCGCGGTGCCAAGCGATCCCATTGTGGCGGCACGGGTGCGCGCGCTTGACAAAGAAGGCCGAAACGCCTTCGCCGAATACCAGGTACCGCAAGCGGTTCTTGCGCTAAAGCAGGGATTCGGCCGGCTGATTCGCGCGAAAACCGACCGTGGCGTGCTGTCGCTGCTGGATAACCGCATCCAGCGGATGGCATATGGTAAAATTTTTATGGAATCGCTTCCCAAGTATGCCAGGACGCAGGAACTCGGCGAGGTCGAACGGTTCCTCGGAGCGGCGAACCCCGCCTGAATCGGCCAGGGCAAGAACCCAGGGGCAGAAACACGCAATGTTTCAAGTAAGTGTTACAGAGACGTTTTCGTCGGGACACGCACTCCGCGGATACAACGGGAAGTGCGAGAATGTGCACGGCCACAACTATCGCGTGCAAATAGAGTTGGCCGGGCCGCAACTGGACAACATTGGCCTGCTGGTGGATTTCACGGAGCTGAAGCGAGTGCTGCGCGGCATCATCGCGGTGCTGGATCACCAATTCCTGAACGATCTGGAGCCCTTCAAGACAGTGAATCCGTCGGCGGAAAACCTTGCGAAATATTTCTACGACGAAACGCAGCGGCAGTTGCCGAGTCTGCCTGCCGGAGCCCATATCACCGAAGTGACCGTTTGGGAGACCGATACGGCGAGCGCACAGTTCCGGCCGGGGAAATAGCCGCGATGAACCGCGGCTTCCTGATCATCTTGATTCCCGCGGTGCTCGTCGCGCTCGGTTACCTCGTCGTATTTCGCTATATCGGTGTGACACCGGGCTACGGGCGGCTTGCGGGCGCGATGATTGTTTTCTTTGGCGGAATCTGGTGGCTCGGGCGCAGGAATAAGAGGAATTCCGGTTCGGCCGGGTCGAATTAAAGAAGACAGACTAGAGATGTTCATCACGGAAATATTCAAATCAATTCAGGGCGAAGGAACTCGCGCGGGCTTGCCGTGTGTGTTTGTGCGACTGACGGGGTGCAATTTGCGTTGCTCATGGTGCGATACGGCGTACGCGTTCCACGGCGGAAAAAAAATGAAGGTTGAGGAAGTGTTGACTCGCGTGGATGAACTTTGCGGCCGCACAGGTGACCAGTCCGGCGGCGTGGCAACTGTGCCGCTGGTGGAATTGACGGGAGGAGAACCGCTGTTGCAGGAAGAGATCTATCCTCTGGCGGAGGGGCTGCTCACGCGCGGCTACACGGTGATGATTGAAACCAGCGGTGAACGGTTTGTGGGCCGCTTACCGAAAGAAGTAATCAAAATTGTCGATGTGAAATGCCCGGATTCCGGAGAAGCGGAAACGTTTGATCCGCGAAATCTGGAAGCGATAGATACCAAGGACGAAATTAAGTTTGTGTTATCGACGCGGCGGGATTATGAATTTGCGCGCGACTTCACGCGCGAACATTCGCTTGCGGGCCGTGTCCGGCAGGTGCTATTTTCTCCGGTTTTTCCCGATCCTAACGGCAAGTGGCAGGCCCTCGAAGCATGCACGCTCGTGGAATGGATTCTGGCGGACGGATTGCCGGTCCGGTTGGGACTGCAACTGCACAAATTCATCTGGCATCCCGCTACACAAGGAGTTTGAACGCAAGGAGTCTAGCCATGGCCGATGGGCGAAAAGCGGTGGTGCTGCTGAGTGGCGGAATGGATTCGTGCGTTTGCGCTGCTACCGCGTGTAAACAGCATGGCACTCACCATGTTGCGCTGCTTCACGCAAGCTACGGCCAGCGGACGGAGTCGCGCGAGGCGCGCGCGTTTCGCGAGATTGCTGATTTTTACGGCATCGAGCAACGATTGATGGTGCAGCTTGATCATTTCCGCGCGATCGGCGGATCTGCATTAACGGATGCGAGCATCGCAGTTCCAGAAAACGGGCTCGGCTCAGACGGGCACGGAAGCGCGATTCCTGTAACCTACGTACCGTTCCGCAATGCGCATTTTCTATCCGTGGGAGTAAGCTGGGCGGAAGCGATCGGCGCCAGCGCGATTTATATTGGCGCGGTCGCAGAGGACAGTTCCGGGTACCCGGATTGCCGTCCGGAATATTACCGAGTTTTTCAGGAATTGGTCCGGGTCGGGACACGTCCGGAGACGCAGATCGAGATCGTGACCCCGGTTATCGAATTGAAGAAGAACGAGATTATCCGCAAGG
>QHYO01000292.1 GCA_003224135.1 Acidobacteriota bacterium
TTGCTGCACGGGATGGCGTATCCGCGAGTCGGAAGCAAATGGACGGGTGAAGCGGAGACGAAGCCAGATATGGGTTATGAGCATTTTGAAGCGCTAAAGAAGAGCATCATGACTGCGTACTACAGTTCACAGATGGGTGCGCAGGAACTCGGTTGGGATGGCGCGTTTACGCACGGAGCCTTTGCGGGCTGTGAGCATCCGGAGGGAAGTCACAAGTGAGCATGAACTACGACATAAGCTACGACATTAACTCTTGGGAGCAGGATGTTCTGCAACAGACCTACGACGCGGTGGTGGTGGGGTCGGGCGCGACAGGCGGATGGGCCGCAAAACAACTGGCGGAGGCGGGGCTGAAGGTTGCGCTGCTCGAAGCCGGACGCGCGGTGAGTCCAGTAGAGTTTACCGAGCACATGCCGGCGTACAAGCTGAAGTACCACGATCATTCGCCGGAGATTGCGCGCACGCGGCCGGTGCAAAAGCAGTGCTACGCGTGCATGGAATACAACTACGAGTGGTTCGTGAACGATCTGGAAAATCCGTACAGCACACCGCCGGACAAGCCGTTTACCTGGCAACGGCTGCGCATACTGGGCGGACGATCGCTGGTGTGGGGCCGGCAGAGTTATCGCATGAGCGATAACGATTTCAAAGCGGCAAGCCGCGACGGATATGGCGATGATTGGCCGATCAGCTATGCCGATCTTGCGCCGTACTACGACATCGTCGAGAAGTATGTCGGCATCACCGGAGCAGCGGAAGGAAATGAAATGCTGCCCGACGGACAATTTCTGCCGCCGATGAAAATGAGTTGCGGAGAGATTCTGTTGAGGGATCGCGTTAAAGCAAAGTTCGGACGCACAGTGACCATCGGGCGCGCGGCGGTACTGACGCAAGTTCACAATGGGCGCGCGGCTTGCCATTATTGCGGTCCGTGCGAACGCGGATGCATCACCTTTTCCTATTTCAGCAGTCCGTTTACGACGGTGAAGGATGCGGTAAAGTCCGGCAACTGTACGGTGATCACCAACGCGGTGGTGAGCCATGTGGACATGGACAATGGGACCAACAAAGCGCGAGGAGTGACGTATGTGGACCGGCTGACACGACAGGTGAAAGAGGTGCGCGGGAAGGCGGTGATCCTTTGCGCGCAGGCATTGGAGTCCACGCGAATCCTCCTGAATTCTTCTACACGGGAATATCCGAATGGGCTGGCGAATTCGAGCGGCGCGCTGGGCCGGTACCTGATGGATCACGTTGTGGGTGGAGGAGCCACGGGGCATCTGCCCGATTTCAAGATAGCTCCGAATGCGAACGAACCACGACGGCCGAACGGGATTTATGTGCCGCGGTTCCGGAATACGCCTTCGAGCAAGAAGGAGCGGTTCTTGCGCGGCTACGGTTACCAGGGCGGGGCGGGAGCGGAATTCAACTTCATCGCGGAAGGATATGGGGCGTCATTGAAGAAAGGTGTGAAAGAGGGCGTGTATGGAGCTTCGCTCGGAGCGTTTGGAGAATCGCTGGCCCGGTGGGACAACTACATCGAGATCGACAGCAATTTGAAAGACGCGTGGGGCATTCCTGCGCTGCGCATCTCGATGACCCACGGAGACAATGAAGCGGCTTTGATGGAAGATGCGGGAGCGGCCGCGGCAGAAATGCTGGAAGCCGCTGGGGCGAAAGATATTCGAGTGCGCACGCGCGTTGAAATGCCGGGCATGGCGATCCATGAACTGGGGACGGCACGGATGGGGAACGATCCGAAGAAGGCGGTGCTGAATGCGTTCAACCAGACGCACGATGTGAAAACCGATTCCGCAGAAGCGAGATGTGAACAGTCCGAAAAGCTCGTGCGGAAGTGCTGAAACTGCAGCGAGAAAGCAATCAATTGTGCTGCGAAGGGTTGGCAATCTCGCGCCAGGTGATGAGCTTGATGTTCTGTTCGCTGAGGAGTTGGCGGAATTCGGGGCTGGTGAAGAAATCGAAGTCGCGTTGGCGCCAGGCGGCGCCCCAGGTTTCGCGTTCGCGGGTTGCGGCACGCATTTCGGTGTCATCGTAGGCCAGGTGAATGACGAGTTCGGTTACGCCTGGCTGCAGATTGCGGAGAGCGTTCTTATAAAAGTCGGGCCATTTTTCTGGCGGGACATTTGGTTCGATGGTGATGGTGTGGTCGATGACAACGTCATTGGGGCCGAGAGCGGACGCGAGATACGGATGATCGGCGAACCAGTCGCGGGTGACGAAGAAGCTGTCCAGACGATACTGATGCGAATCGAGATGTGTGGGGCGAACGCCCATGACGTAGGCGCGCTCGATTTGTGCGCGCAGTTCGAGTTCGGCTTCGTGCGGATCGATGTGCGTGGTGGGCGTCCAGTCATGATGGAGATAGCCGTTTTCATCGAGCAGGCTGCGAACTTTGTCCGCGGAAGCTACAGGACCCCAGCGATAGTAAGTGCGCTCGCTGGTGAGGGTTAGGTGAAGGCCGAAATCGACTTCGGGATGAGATTTGGCGTAGTCCGCAATTTCCGGGAACCACGGGCAGGGCACCATGATGCTGGCTGAGTTGACTGCACCGGATTCGAGCGCCTTGATAGAGGCGGCGTTGACGGAGTGAGCCTCACCAAGATCGTCGGCATGGACGATCAGAAGTTTGGTGTCTCGGGAGTGGCCCAGTTTTTCGACAAGAGATTTTGCGGCGGTTTGTGCGCGGGCTGAAATTGCCGCAGCGATGAAGAGGATCGAGAAGAGCAAGAATTTGAGACAGTGCATAGCGAGCATCTTTTTAGAGACCGAATAACGCGATTCAGAACGGTAACCGTTTGCTGGGTTTTGTGGCAAGAGTCCGGTCACACAGTTGGCAAGAGGAAAAGAGCGCACCTCTACAAAGCGGAAAACCTGCGAAATGCAAATCATGCGTCGCTAAGGCATGACGGGTAGGACGAGGTGCGAAGGCAATTTGGGTGATGAGTAGACGCGTTGAGTGGCAGGCGTAAAGTCGGAGGCGGTGGCGTTGTAGATGCTTGGCACAAATTTTTGCGGGTTGCGATCGATGAGCGGGAACCAGGTGGACTGAATTTGGACCATGACGCGATGGCCTTTCAGGAAGACGTGGTCGTGGTCGCGAAGAGGCACGTTCCATTCGATGGGTTTATTGGGGGCGAGCGCGTGTGGAAGCTCGAAATTGTCAAGATAGCGCCCGCGGCGCACTTCCATCGCGATTGGTAATTCGTATCCGTTGAGTGATTGCGCGTACTGGCCAGGCTTCGGCCCAGCTTCGGGATCCCAATCGTTTTTCTGCGCAGTGTCCGGATAAACGTCAATCAACTTGACGACGAAATCGCTGTCGCTGCCGGAAGTCGAAGCGAAGAGTTTGGCAGCGAGTGGGCCGGTGATGGTGAGGTCGTGGTCGAGCGGAGCGCTGAGGTAGCTCAAAACGTCGGGGCGATGATCGACGAAACGCTGGTCGGCAACTTCCCAGGTGCGCCAATCGCCCGCAGGGTAGGTGGGAGAAATCGGCCGCTGACGATACGGAACAGGATTTGCGGGATCGGAAACGTATTCGCGAAACTCTTTCGCGTCGCTTGAAGCCGACGGGGCCTCGAAGGAAAGAGTGCCGTCGGCGTGGAAATAAAGATTGGTAGGCTTGGCTTCTTTCGGCGGCCACGCGGCGTAGGTATGCCAGGAGTTCGAACCGCTCTGGAAAGTAGTAGCCTGCCAGGCTGGTTTTTCGCCCACGCCGTGAAGATAGTAACGAAAGAAAGGCGCCTCGATATTTTCGCGAAATTCGCGCGCGGTTTCGTGTCCCGCGAAGGGAATGATGCCGATGGAGTCGCCCTTCGGGCCTTGCCATTCGCCGTGATACCACGGGCCGGCAACAATGAAGTTTGTTCGGTCGGGATCATGTTCGGCGGCGTGACGGAAAATTTGCCACGGTCCCCAGGGATCTTCCTGATCCCAGAAGCCGGCCACATTCAGATTGGGAACGGTGGAGGCATGGAGCTGATTCACCCAGGCTTCTTTTTTCCAGAAATCGTCGTAATCGGGATGTGCAACGGAATCGTTCCAGTAAGGAATCGAGCCGTGCAGATATTTCGCGTTGATGTTAGAGAGCGGGCCCAGGGCGAGATACCACTCGTAGGTATCGTAAATCTCAAAATTGAAATTGGTGTTCTTATTTTTGTCCGCTTGTTCAAGCACGGCATATTCGAAGTCGTAGCTCTCGCGCAGCGCGCCGTAGCGGTGGTCGTCATCGTTCATCCACTGATCGACAGGCGAGGCTTGTTCGCTGATCGCTTTCAGGGCCGGATGCGGATGCAGAAGGGTAAGCGCTGTCGTGAGGCCGTCATAGGAGACGCCATACATTCCGACCTTGCCATTATTATTCGGCACATTTTTCAGGAGCCATGCAATGGAGTCGTAAGCGTCGGTGGTTTCGTTTGTCGCTTTTAGATCGTTCAGGTCCACCCAGGAGGAGAGTTTGAAGAAGCCTTCGGACTTGAAGCGTCCGCGAAGATTCTGGATGACGAAAATGTAGCCGTCCTGCGCGAGCTCCTTGAATGAAGCGGGCATTTGAGCGGGTGTCTTCTCTGGAACGCCGTAGGGCGTGCGGCGAAAGAGAATCGGGAGAGGTTTTGTGACGCCGACAGGCGTGAGAATGGCGGTCTGCAAATGCACGCCGTCGCGCACCGGGATCATCACTTCTTGTAGCGTGAAGATGGGAGCGGCCGGAGTTGCCGGCGCAGTTTGCTGAGCGGGCGCAGTTGTAGCGAAGAAAGCAAGG
>QHYO01000286.1 GCA_003224135.1 Acidobacteriota bacterium
AGCTGTCTTTTTGCGCCACAAGACGCGGTGGCGGCTGGCTGGGCAAGTGCCATTTCAGCTTCTCGATGACCAGCTTGGTGTCGGGAGAAGGTTGTGTGTAGCGAGGCAGAATTAACCACCGTTGATCGACCGTAGGAATCCAGACATCGATCATTTTAATTTCGGCCAACTTCTCCAACACCGCCGTAGGTGTCAACCCCGGGGCGTGCAGCAACAGCCGCTGCTTCAGCGTCACTTGCAAGCAGTAGGCGAGAAAGGCGATCAGAATGTGCGCGTCGGCGCGATGCTCCAGTTGATGATAGATGGGGCGTATGCCGAGTTCGCTCTTGAGAGATCGGAAGACCGATTCGATCTGGGTCAACTGCACGTAACGCGTCCACAGCACGCTGGGATCTCCTGCGGTAAGGTTGGAGCGTGGAAGGTCTCGCGCGTGACCGGCTGGTCTTCCTCGGGTACTTGCATCTGCACGAACTGGAATGCGCGGCCCGCTGCTGCTTTCGCGGCGCCCAAGCGCATCAACAGCTGGACCAGAGAGGGCAGGCTGCGCCGCATGGCACGGAGCTTTCTGAGCAAACGGGCCAGACGTTTGCGGCGCATGGCGGTTTCTTTGGCTCTTCTTCCTTCACTCTTGGCCAACACATAGAGTTCGCCGTCCTGCTCGAACAGTTTCACGTCCACCGACTCTCGGACCTTCTGCCAGGGCAAATCGAGCCATTTCTTTTCATACAGTTGAATCTTGCCTCTCGGTGTTCCCACCAGATAGAAAATCTCGCGTGCCGGGTCCCGCATCTCTTGCAATATCTCTTCGGTCGGAACTCCTCTGTCCATCACCCACATGCGTTTTGCTTTTCCATAGGTCTTCTCGATCTTGTCCAGAAATCCGCGCAGTGTGGTGCGATCACTAGTGTTGCCGTCCAAGACTTCGTAAGCCAACGGAAAACCATCGGTGGTGATCACTAGCGCGATCACCACCTGCAAACAGTCCGTCCGTTTATCGCGACTGTGACCGTACTTCGCTTTGGGGTTCTCTTCCATCGCGCCTTCAAAGTACGTGCTCGTCAGATCGTAGAGCAGCACTTCGAATTCCGCTTGAAACAGATCAGCCCACTTTTGGCGCAGCCACAGAAACAGTTCCTGCTTGTGTTCCAACACTCGATCCAGACAGCGATACAAACGATCCTTCTCGGCCACGGCGAAGTTCGTTCCCAGCAGTGCATCCATGGCGGTCGTAAGGTACCACTGGCGATGCACACGAAATTCACTGCCCGGATCCAGCAGTCGGTTCACCACCAATAGTTGCAACACTTTTTCCCAAGGGACTTCTTCGCGCGAGCCGCTAAGACGGGCATCCCAAAACTCATGTAAGCCCAGTTGTTGCCACAACTCGCACGCCAGCCAGCAGCTGCCGAACAGACGAGGTCGCCGCAGTTCCAGGCCGCTCAGTTTCACTTGCAGGCTGTCCACCGCGTCCGCGGGAATCTCGCGGTCGTCGGGAAACAAACTCAAGTTCTCATACTCTTGTTCCTGTTCATCAAATACCGACAACGTCTTGCGCCATGTCACTTGTTGTTGATCGTTGATCTCGCCCAGATAGAGAACGGTTCGCTGCACCGTTTTGCCAGAAGCAATGCGCTGGTTTTCTACAATGCTGAAGTAGCGATGATCTTTGCCGTCTTTTTTGCGATGGATGCTGCGCAGAAACATGCTGACTGCAGACTGCCAGAACTCCAGGGGCAAAGGGAAGACACTTGGTCTTCACTCTACCGTTTTTTCAGAGAGCAACGCTGAAAACACACCGCTTAACAATAAAAATCAGGACAAAAAAGCCGAAAAACGTCCGCAATTGCGAAAGTCCGGCTAGCCGCGAGGCCAGGGAGCGCCGCCTGCGAGTACCCGCTGTTTCGCGTCGTCAAACGTAACGCGCTCGCCGGACTGGATTGCTGCAATGGTCATGCACAGCGCCACGGCGTGGCTGTAGCCT
>QHYO01000287.1 GCA_003224135.1 Acidobacteriota bacterium
GATGACGTTTTTATCGAGATCGAGCGTTCCACCGTTCGATCGGTAGAGCTCTTTCACATCGCCGGCCGAATTCGTTTGCCGCGAGGAATACACCACTTGAAATCCCTTCGACGAATCGTCAAGCGGGCCGTAGTCAAATACTGCGGTCATCGTATCCCAGTTCTTTCGTCCGTCCTTCCAGAGATAGATTCCGCCATTCGCCACCACACTGCGTGGCCGCGGCAATCCGGCAAACCAGTGCACCGTATCAATCTGATGAACCATCCATTGGTCCGGAATTCCAGACGAGTAGGGCCAGAACAAACGGAACTCGACGTATTTGCGCGGATCGAATTTTTCAAATGGGCGATTTCCGAGGAACAGCTTCCAGTCCGTGTCTTCCTCTCTCAGTTTTTCGACGA
>QHYO01000288.1 GCA_003224135.1 Acidobacteriota bacterium
TTCCTGCACTGCACGGCGGATGTCCTGAGCGTCGCCCATGGTGTTTGCCAGCGGCTTCTCAATGTACGCGTCTTTGCCCGCGCGGACAGCGGAAACTCCGTGTTGCGCGTGCTGAAAATCCGCCGTGGCGATCACAACGGCGTCAATGTCATGCCGTTCAAGAAGTTCAGCGTTGTTGCGAGCGCCGGCGATATCTTTTCCCGTGACTTTCCTGAGATGCGCAATGCCATCGTCGCGTCGCAATTTCCAAAGATCACTGAGCGCGCCGAATTCAAAGTTCAGCGTGGCCGCATGTTGCTGAAATGCTGGCAGCAATGCGTCGCGAAATCGTTCGGAAAATCCGATCACGCCCACGCGCACGCGGTCGGTTGCTCCCAGAATTCGCGCGTAACTCGCCGCACTCGAATTCAGAGCGAGTCCCGCTCCGGCAATTTTCAAGAACGACCGCCGCGAACTCGTATCCAAACGCATTTCATTCTCGCTATTTTCTTTGCTGC
>QHYO01000289.1 GCA_003224135.1 Acidobacteriota bacterium
CAGATAGCGGGCCGTCTCTTTCAGATCGTTATGACCTAACAGGATCTGAATGGTGCGCAGGTCAGCACCATCCTCGAGTAGATGCGTCGCAAAACAGTGACGAAGCGTGTGAGGATGAACACCTTTCTGGAGGCCCGCTCGCTGGGCGGCTTCCTTGCAAGCGTTCCAGACCACCTTGGTGTCGATCGGCGTATCACCGGTATGCCAGCGGTTGCCTGGAAACAGCCATGCGCTTGGCTTGCGCTGTAATCCGCGCCAGTGCTCACGCAGCGCCTCGAGTAGTTTTGGGCTGAGCATCACATCCCGGTCTTTGCGTCCCTTGCCGCCCTGGACGTGAATCACCATGCGTTTGCTGTCGATGTCGCTGACTTTCAGGTGTGTCAATTCAGCGCGTCGTACTCCGGTGGCGTAGAGTGTCATCAGCAGAGTGCGATGGAAGGAAGTGCCGGCAGCCTGAATGAGTTGAGCAACTTCTTCCTGGCTGAGGATCGCTGGCAGGTGATGGGCCCCTTTCGGATAGGGAGTGTCGGCGATGCTCCAGGCTCTCCTGAGCGTCTTACAGTAAAAGAACCGCAAGGCTGCCAGACGGACCGCGACGCTACCCGCTGACAACTTGCGCTTCTCAAATAGTTCCGCTTGGTATTCGCGAATGTGTCGAGGGCCTAAGCGATCCGGGGAGCAGTTGAAGTATCGAGCAAAATCCTCGACTGCGGCGCGACAAAAACGGATACGCAGGGCTCAGCGACGAACGTGCAGTAATCAGGGAGTGCAGATGGCTCCAGTGAGCGGCGATCCGGCTGCTCGGTCAACTCCCGGTAAGTCAGGACACTGAGAATCAAGTGATTTCCGATAAGGCGCTAACGTTAATCAGAGTTAGGTCGAGGAATGCGCTAGACTTGCAACCCGATGGCGTTCAGATATACTTCGCCCTGTTAGATTGCCGAATGATTAACAGAAATTTCTGACTATGAGCCCTGGAGACGCGATTTCCTTTAATCTGACCGACTGGTTTGTGGACCGCCACATCAGGGAAGGCCACGGTCAAAAAGTTGCGATTCGATGCGACGAGTCGGTTTACACCTACGACGTTTTGGCTGCCGACGTAAATCGTGCTGGGAATGGCCTGTTGCGTTTGGGGCTGCAAGATGAGCAACGGGTATTGTTATTGCTGCCCGACAGCCCCGAGTTTGTTATTGCGTATTTCGGCGTCATAAAAATCGGCGCTGTAGCCGTTCCGACCGGTACCGCTGCACGAACAGCCGATTACGACTACTTCCTCCGCGAAAGTAAGGCACGAATACTCATCGTTCATTCGACGCTCTTTGCAGAAGTTGCTCCAATTCTAGGTTCGCAGCATTCCCTCCGGCATGTCATTGTCGTGGGCGAACGTCGCCCCGGGTGCATGCATTGGAATGAGTGGCTTGCCCAGAATTCGCCCGAACTGGATGCCGCAACGACGAGTGCGGAGGACGTCGCGTTCTGGTTGTGGACCTCGGGCAGCACCGGGCTCGCGAAGGCAGCGGTACACCTGCACTATGACTGGGTCTGCTGCTGCAGGAATTATTCTGTCGAGGTCCTGGGTATCGGCCCCGATGACACAACCTTCTCGTCGTCAAAACTCTTTCATGCCTACGGACTGGGTAATGGACTTATGTTTCCCTTCTACGCGGGGGCGAGCACGGTATTATTTTCGGGCAAGGCGCAAGCCAAAGCGGTACTAGGAATTGCTCAGACAGCCCGGCCGACGCTTTTCTTCTCTGTTCCTACGTTGTATGCCCAGATGCTCCAAGAAGCCGAGAGAGAATCGTACTGCCTGGACAGTATTCGAGTCGCCGTCTCCGCAGCGGAACCACTTCCGGCTGAAATTTTCCGCAGGTGGCAGCGCAAATTTGGCGTAGAGATTCTGGACGGTATCGGTTCCACCGAGGCACTTCATATTTATTTGTCGGCGCGGCCTGGCGACGTGAAGCCTGGCAGCACGGGGAAGGTGGTTCCGGGTTACAAACTGCGCATCGTTGATTCGGACAGTCGCGAAGTTTCGCCCGGCACCATTGGAGATCTGCACGTGTCGGGAGACAGTATCGCGCCCTATTATTGGAACCGCCGACAGCTAACGGCTGAGCGCATGCTTGGGCACTGGTTCTCCACCGGCGATAAATATTGGATGGATGAGGATGGGTACTACTGGTATGCGGGCCGTTCCGACGATATGTTCCGCGTTTCGGGTCAATGGGTTTCACCATTCGAAGTCGAAAGCGCCCTGATTGAGCACGAATGCGTCTTGGAGGCGGCGGTGATCGCTTATCGAGAAAATACGGAACTCTACACTCCCAAAGCCTTCGTCGTCGTTCGGGAAGGCATCGCAGCTACTCCTGATCTCGCGCGCGAACTGCAAGAGTTCGTCAAACATCGAATCACGCCATACAAGTACCCACGACATATCGAATTTACGGACAAACTGCCTAAGACCGCGGCCGGAAAATTGCTGCGCTACAAACTGCGTGGGCTCGCATCCGGCACCTTCATTTAAATGGCCAAGTTTTAGCAATTGCTCCCGTCGCTGGATGAACCCACGTATGTTGCGATCAAGGAGCCCGAGCGTCTTTTCCGGGAGGATCACATCCTCTCGCCTGACAGTTCGAAGCCTGTGAACTCGCAATGAGCCCGTGCGCCCTGTGTATCTGTCCGTCGCCTCAAGCGAAATAACTTTCCCCCTGTACGAGGCTATCCCGTCAACGCGAGGCTGGCATTGCTGAGCGGGGCTGATCTGAAGTCCACTTCTCCAGGTGCTCGTATTTCAGGAACAGCAGCCCGAATCGTACGTGCGGGGGCGAGTGATAATCGCAGGTTTTGTCACGCGCCGTAGCGTGTAAACTTCGTCGCTCCTGCGCGTCGATAATCCATTCGCCATGATTCCGTGGTTCTGAATTCCCGAATATCATCCATATCGAATGTGGCGAGAAGGATCTCTTCTCCCTGTCCGGCCTTAGCGATCAGTGTGTCGATAGACTTTCCATTTCTCCACGCCACGCACGTGTATGCCTGTGAATTGCCATTGTTCAGTGGCGCGGGATAATTGACCATCGCAATTCCGACGAGATTCTCAAAGGCCCTAGTCTTTAGTCCAGCAGTTCGGATGTCATCCCATGTGCAGGCATTGGGTACAACGATGAGCTCCGCGCCATTCAGCATAAGCTGGCCTGCCGCTTCGGGAAATTCTCTATCAGCGCAGATCATGGCACCGATCTTCACTTCACCTTCGGCACCAACAAGCGTGCAGACGTCGAACAGCTCACCAGGGCTACAATTCACGTCGCATCCAATGTCGTGCACATTTGGGTTTGGCTTTAGGAGCTCGTCTTTGCCGAAGTTAGAGATGAATACCTTGGCGTAGTTCAGCGTCACCTCGCCTCGGCGATTGATGATGGAAACCGTATTCCTTGGCATGGGCTGGTGTGCTTCCAAATAGGTGATCGCAATATTCAGGCCCAACTCAAGAGCCAGAGCAGCGAAACTCTCTAAGAACGCGCTCCGCCGATCTATGGCGGACTCTATCCATACCTGCGGGGCTTGAGAACCAATCAGACTTGAGGCAAACCCTGTGTTCCACAACTCGGGAAACACCGCCAAATCAGCCCCAAGTGCTTTCGCCTTTCGGCAATATTCAAGACCTTTCGCCAAATTCCTGTTCTGATCATCTCCCCATGGCGTAATTTGAAGCAGTGCGACTGTAAATTTCATGATTTCGCTTTCAAAGGGAGGCCCGGGATCTCGCCTAAGCGCGTCGCAAGAGTAAATTTGCCTGACGCCCCACGACCTATGATGACCACGCGTTTCATATTCTTCAATGTACGCTTCTTGTCGCTTCGACCCGTGGCACAACGTGCTGATTCCAAACGATTCGGGAGTCACTTTGTTTTTTCGCGCCGTAGGGGATTTCGCCATACGGTCGCGGGATCTCGTCAACCCAAAAACGTCTCCGAGAGAACATTGGCAGTGGACAGCAAGATTCACGCGCTGCAAACCTACGAATTACTCTTGACATCGAAAATACACGCGCTCATAAGGGAGGCTCCGGCAGGAGACGTATTTCCCCACACTGCCCCGCCCTCGTTCGTCGCGCCCCGGTAATTCAACTGAGGAGTCCCAAATGGCAAATCTAGTTCCACGTGACACCCTTTTTCGGGATC
>QHYO01000027.1 GCA_003224135.1 Acidobacteriota bacterium
CTCAACATTGTTGATGATGGTCGGGCAGCCGTAGAGTCCCACGACAGCGGGGAAGGGCGGCTTGATGCGTGGATAGCCCCGCTTGCCTTCGAGTGACTCCATCAGCGCGGATTCTTCGCCGCACTCGTAAGCGCCTGCACCGGTGTGGATCAGTAGATCGTAGTCAAAGCCGCTGCCGAGAATATCTTTGCCGAGGTAGCCGCGCTGGTAAGCCTCCTCGATGGCTTCTTCGACCACATCAAGAACGTAGCGGTATTCGCCGCGAATATAGATGAAACCGCGATTCGCATTGATTGCGCGGCCCGCAATGACCATACCCTCGATCAATTGATGCGGATCCATCTCCATCAGCGGACGGTCTTTGCACGTGCCGGGCTCCGACTCGTCCGCGTTGCAAATAACATATTTCGGCTTCGGATTATCTTTCGGCACGAAGGACCACTTCATCCCTGTAGGAAAACCAGCGCCACCGCGGCCGCGCAAATTGGATTTCTTGACTTCGTCGATGATCGATGCGGGCGACATCTCTTTCAGCGCTTTTTCGAGCGCCTGATAGCCGCCGTGCTGCAGATACACGTCGATCTTGCGGGAATCCTTAATCCCCCAAAGCTTGCTGATGAGCGGCGTTTCTTGCGGATCTCGGTCATGCAACGCGCCAGTGATCACTCCGACCGGAGCAGGCCTCTTGCCGGCATCAAGATCCTCGATGATGCGATCGAACTTCGAAGGCGTGAGGTCTTCGTAGAAATCGTAGTTGACCTGCATTGCCGGCGCGCCGGTACAAGCGCCAATGCATTCAACTTCTTCAAGGGAAAAGACGCCGTCCTTGGTGGTTTCCTTGTGCCCGATTTCGAGCCGCTTTTTGGCCTGCTCAAGAATGTCGTAGCCGCCACGAAGCATGCACGCGACGTTGGTGCAGACCTGCACGTGATGTTTGCCCATGGGCTTGCGGCGCAACATCGAATAGTACGCGAGAGTTTCTTCGACCTCGACAGTGCGAAGTTCGAGTCGGTCAGCAATTTCCGCGATCATTTCATCACTGACAAAGCCAAATTCGTCCTGCGCGTACATCATCATCGGTATCAAGGCGCTGCGTTTGACGGGATACGCGTTTTGCAGTCGTTCGAACCGCGTCGCGAGTTGTGGAGAAATTTGCATCGTTATTTTACGGTTCCAGCCTCTTTTAACTGATCTACTTTACGGTTTGGCAGCGTTCCAAAGTTTCCGCTTCTTGCGACCGGTGCTTTTGCTGATTTATCGGTCGACGTCGCCGAGCACAATATCGATCGTCCCAATGCAGGCAACCACGTCCGCCAGCAATTGCCCCTCGATGATGCGGGGCAGCGCTTGCAGATTTACAAATGATGGGGCACGGAAATGGCAGCGCAGCGGTTTTGGCGAACCGTCGCTGGCGATGTAGCAACCCAACTCGCCGCGAGGCGATTCGATAGCCACGTACGCGTCTCCCGGAGGCGGTGAGAAACCTTCGGTGAAAATCTTGAAGTGGTAGATGAGCGCTTCCATCTCCGTCTTCATTTTTTCACGCTCTGGAGGAACGATTCCCGGGGCTTCAGTGCGAATCGGACCCTGATCCGTGATTTTCGCCATGGCCTGTTCGACGATCTTCAAGCTTTCCCGAATTTCCGCGACGCGAACCATATAGCGACCGTAACAATCTGAATCCGTGCGCGTCGGAATATTGAAATCAAATTCCTCGTAGCTTGAGTACGGGAATACTTTGCGATTGTCGTGCGCCAAGCCTGCTGCGCGAAGCGTTGGTCCGCTCATGCTGTAGGCAATGGCGTCTTCGAGTTTGATTTTTCCGACGTTCTGTAAACGCGAAAGCCAGATGCGATTTTCCGTCAGCAGTGTTTCGTAATCGTCCACCCTGTTCGGCATCATCGTCAAAAAGCGGCGAACCATTTCGCGCCAGCCGGCAGGCGGCTCGAGCGCGACGCCACCGATGCGGATATAGCTGGTCATCATCCGCTGACCGGCAAACCGTTCGAAAATTTTCAGGATTTCTTCGCGCTCGCGGAAACAATAGAGAAAAACCGACATGGCGCCCATGTCGATGGCGTGGGTCCCCAGCCAGACCAGGTGCGAAGAAATGCGCTGAAGTTCAACCATCATTACGCGGATGTATTGAGCGCGTTTCGGAACTTCCAGACCAAGCAATTTCTCGACCGCCAGGCAGTAAACGAGGTTGTTGCCCAGCGGATTGAGGTAGTCCATCCGGTCGGTCAGGGTGATCGCCTGCGAATACGTTTTGCTCTCGCAGGATTTTTCGATGCCCGTATGAAGATAGCCAAGATCGGGTACGGCTTTCACCACGGTTTCGCCGTCCAGTTCGAGCGCAACGCGAAGCACGCCGTGTGTGGATGGGTGTTGCGGCCCCATGTTCAGGACCATCGTTTTCGATGCACCAAGAGCTGTCTCTACCGTGGTCATTTTGTTTTTCGCTTACTGCCGTACGCCAACTTCTAGTCTATTGCTTTTTAAAGCCAGGTAAAAATGTTGCCGGAATGTCGCGAAATCCTTCCGTCGGATAATCCTTCCGCAGCGGATAGCCCTCCCAATCATCAGGAAGCAGGATGCGCCGCAGGTCGGGATGTCCGTTAAAGCGAATCCCCATCAAATCGAAAATCTCGCGCTCTAGCCATCCTGCGCCCGGCCACACAGGGACAAGCGAATCAACCACCGGGTCGGCACCGCTGACTCTTGTTCGCAGACGGATTTTCGTTTTATTGGGAATCGACACCAGGTGGTAGTTCAGCTCAAAACGCGGCTCAACTGGAAAACGATCCACAGAAGTTGCGTCGGACAGGAAATTAAACTGAAGGTGTACGCGACAATGTTCGGCAGTGACACGCAGCAGTTCCCGCGGCACGACAATCGTCGTTTCTCCGTGAAACTCAAGCACTTCCGAAACCGCATTCGCATTCCATGTGCGAAGCTGTTCAGCTACAACACCAGCGTTTTGACCGCCGCGCTCTGACACGATTTGTCCGATTTGCGCTGGCTGTTACTTATGCCAGTCCAGCGCGCCTTTTTTCCAAAGATAGAAATAGCCGACCAGAAGGATCGCGATGTAAATCATCATTTCGTAGAAGCCATACCGGCCCAGCGTGCGAAATACTACCGCCCAAGGGTAAAGAAAAATGGCTTCCACGTCGAAAAGGATAAAGACCATTGCGACCAGGTAAAATTTTACGGAAAAAGGTTCGCGCGCATCGCCCGTCGGCTCCATGCCGCATTCGTAGGCTTGTTGCTTGGCACGATCGGGTCGTCGCCAGCCAATCAGCACGGAAAGGGTGCTAATCAGCCCCGCCAGGATGGCAGCGACCAATAGGTGAAGGACCAGCGGCCCATAGGTATGCAGACCTGAACCACTCATAGGCGAAGCGGTATAATAACGGGGGACAAGGCATTCGGTCAAATCGGCCGATAATTGTTAGCGGGGAAAATCGCTTAAGAACTTTTCATGCGGAACGGACTTCCACGAATGTTGTTCGGCCATAACAGCAACGTCACGATCGGTACAGATATCGTACACGTTCAAACGGAAGATCGCGGCGTAAACCATGCTTTTATTGATACGACGGTGCATTGGAAGGGGCGCGTTCTGCATCGCCGGACAAGCAACTACCTCGATTTGTTGCCATTGGACGCGGAGCGCGAAGCAGCGGCGAAGGCCCGTCTGGATGAACAACATCGCGTGGTCATCGACGAGATACGTTCAGGAGAATTGAAGCTGACTTTTCCTGCCGCGCCACAAGGGCAAGCCGCGGTTGCTGCGAAGTCCTTGCCCTTAGTAGTGACGCCGGTGCTGAAGCTGGAACTTACGAACGCGAAGACGTGGCTCAGCGGCAAAGAGGCAACCCTCCATTTGGCGGTTCGGGATGTCACAGGAAATCCTGCTGCGGGCGCGGAGGCAAAGGCTCGCGTGGAAGGAGCTCAGAACCCGGCCGAATTTGCCACGCAAACCGGCAGTGATGGTGCCGCGACTCTTCGCTTTGAAATGCCAAAGTTAACTGGCGTGGACGCTGCACTGGTGATTGAAGCGACGCATGGCGCCGCAAAAGGACAATTGCGATTTCAATTGCGCGCTAAGTCGCGGGCTTGAGAGCAGGGCAATGAGCACAACGATCTCGATTACGGTAAACGGAGAAACGCGCGAAGCGGTTTCCGGTGTGACGATTACGCAACTACTGGATGCACTCGGTATTTACGGCGGACGCGTCGCGATTGAGCGTAATTTAAAAATCCTGCCGCGCACCGCTTGGAACGAAACACGAGTGGAATCCGGCGATCGCTACGAAATTGTGCAGTTCGTCGGCGGCGGATAAATAATTTATTGGTTCACAATAAGTGCTTACTAGGTATCGCATGCCCACTAGACACCCATAAGCAGGTGTCCCATCTTCGTCTTTTTGGTTTGCAGATAAGCGCGCGAGATTTTCGAGATGCGTGGCTGGCACGGAACACGTTCGACAACGTGAATGCCGGTGGCTTCGAGTTGGCGCACTTTTTCCGGATTGTTGGACAGCAGCCGGATCCGCGTGGCGCCAAGCTTCTTCAGAATTTGTCCCGGGAAATCATAGTCGCGGACGTCCGCTGCGAATCCTAACGACTCGTTGGCCTCGACGGTATCCATGCCTTCGTCTTGCAATTCATAAGCGCGCAGCTTGTTCATCAGGCCAATACCTCGGCCCTCCTGCGGCAGATAGAGCAGGACGCCCGAACCTGCCTGGCTGATCTTTTTCAGCGAGAGTTCAAGCTGCGCCCGGCAATCGCAGCGCAGCGAACTAAGAACATCGCCCGTTAGACATTGCGAATGAACACGCACCAGTGGCACGGACTTTTTCGACTTGAACGGCCCGCGAAGCTTGCCGCGAACCAGCGCCACCGCTTCGTCCTGAGGGCCATTTCCGCGAAAGCCATGAATCCTGAAGCGTCCGTAACGCGTCGGGAGCTCAGCCTGAGCGACCATTTCCGGGCCATTTTGTCGGGCGAGACTGTCCGGGAGTTTTTTCTTCGGCATGGGAATCCCCGATTATAGCAGGGGTAATCATTCCGCGCAGAACCGATGTCCGCCTTTACAGACGGCATGGGATTGGCTAGCGTTGAATCCAGTACGGCCAGCAAACCGGCGCTGAGGAATATGGACGCACCATTTTCTCCCAGAGACTTCCTATTCACGCTGTTGCTCAAAGTCGGCGTCGCGGCGTCAATTGCCGCGCTCCTCGCACGCTGGAACACTTTCCGTCGCGTGCTCTTTACCGAACAACGCGACGTAGACCAGAAATTGAAATTGATGCTGTTCATGACGCCACCACTCGTTCTGGGCGTAACGCTGCGGCTTGTTGGGTCGACATACCGCTTTGCGGATTTGTCGCTCGAGGGCTGCGTTGCTGGCCCACGAATGGCTAGGCATGCCTGCGGCATCCGCGGCCGGGCTGCTCGGCGGGCTGATGCGGCAAGCGATTCCCAACAAAGAGGATCTATGGAACTTTGGGCCATTCACGTTTTTGAATATTCCAAAAGCAGTGGTGCGGTTCTTACGTAAAGCGGACATCTCATGGGAAATGCTGCCGCTGGCTGCCTGCGTTGGACTGGAGCTGGGTCGCGTGGGTTTGGTGACTGCTACCAAACCGAAATGGCTCTTTGCGGTCGATCCTCATTGGGACTGGTGGCTGGGCCTGGCGGTGATTGCGACGCTGATGTCCGTCGCGGCGCCGCTGAAGATCTGGAACAACACGCGCATCGAGATGAACCTCGAGCCCACATTTTTTGTTCAATACACTGAACACAGTCTCATCGCTGATTCGATTTGATCCTGACGCGGCGCGGGGCGTGGTGCTGAGGCTAAGCAATATCCTTCGGCGGCTACTCCGTAAGCACGAAACCTTTGTGCCGCTGAAGGAAGAACTGCAATTCATCGATGACTACCTGGACATTGAGGTCGCGCGGTTCGGCAAAGACAATTTGGAAATCATTAAAGAGATTGACGACGAGACGCTCGAGGCGTTTGTGCCCAGCATGCTGCTTCAGCCCATGGTGGAAAACTGCCTGAAGCATGGATTAGCGCCGAAGATTGAAGGTGGCCGAATCCGTTTGCATGCGGAGCAGCACGACGGGCGGCTGCGCGTGGAAATTGAAGACAACGGCGTGGGTATCTCCGAAGAGCGCATGCCGCACGTCTACGTAGAGGGAATCGGGCTCAGCAATGTGCGCGAACGGCTCCGCGTCTTGTATGGAACGGATTTTCGATTGGAGATCGAAAGCCGTCCGGGAGAGGGCACAATAATCCGGATTGAGGTGCCAGAACCTGTTCCGGCAATGCCGGAGAGCGCGCGAACACTCTAAGCCGATCAACTCGCACCGCTGCTCCGGGTCCGTGTGCGCTATATGCTCTTGGGTATTTTGTCCGCTTCTCCTTCGCCTTGGTTCTCTGTAAAGCAATTCAATTCAATCGGGTCTGGTTCTTGTCCCAACACGACTGGTGCGCTAGGCGTGCTAGTGCCATCGTGGGGGAACTGCATTCCTTCGTCATAAAAGAGAAACTATAGTTCTTTTTCAGTGCCAATTCGAGTCTATGTTGCTGACAGATCAGCCGCTTACGTAAAAACAGCGCAATCTTCAGATTCCCATACGGGAACTCGACTCTGAGGCTGGAGAGGGTCATCGACATCCCTTGACGTCCTGTCCTGTTGTACTGTATATTCTGAACAGACAGAAACAACAGCTATTATGGCTAACAAAGAAATGACCGTAAGCGAAGCGGCAGGACGCAAACTCCGAATTGTGCTAGTCGGAGGAAGTGGCCAAGTCGGGAATATCCTGGCAAGGCATTTTCACCAACAGCAGAACGACGTCTGCGTGATCGCTCGCACGACTTTTTCGGCGCCTTGGAGTGTCCTGGCTTGGAATGGACTGCAATTAGGCGACTGGGTAAAGGCCTTGGCCGGGGCCGACACTGTGATCAATTTGGCAGGGCGAAGTGTGGATTGCCGCTATGGCCCGCGGAACAAGACCGAGATTCTGGAGTCAAGAATTCGATCCACAAAACTCGTGGGCGAGGCGATTCAGACGCTTTCGACGCCGCCACCGCTTTTGCTCAATGCAAGCACGGCCACGATCTACCGCAACTCAACGGATCGGGCGATGGATGAGGAAACGGGCGAACTTGGCGGAACAGAGGCGAACGTGCCAGACAGCTGGCATTTCAGCATCGAGGTGGCGACGCGCTGGGAAAAAAGTTTTTTTGACGCGAAGGAGTCCAGGCAAGGGAGGCGTGTTCGATGCCTTGCTGAGACTTGTGCGATTTGGTCTCGGTGGTCGGTTGGGCTCAGGCGAGCAGTATGTTTCGTGGATTCACGAGCGGGATTTCGTGCGAGCAATCGAGTTTGTGATCGCGAACGAACGGATGAGCGGCGTTGTGAATGTCGCAGCACCCAATCCGCAACGCAACACGGAATTCATGCGCAATCTGCGAGCTGCGTGGGGAATTCGATTTGGCATTCCAATCCCGAAATCCATGCTAGAGATGGGAGCAGTTTTCCTGCGTACTGAGACCGAGTTGGTGTTGAAGAGCAGAAGAGTCGTGCCCGGAAGACTGCTGGATGATGGTTTCCGATTTGAATTTCCTGAATGGCCCGCTGCCGCCGTTGAGTTAGTGCAGTCATGGCGTAAACAACGAACAAGGGAGTTGTCGAAATGAGCGAACCGGTGACGTCGAAATCAGGTGGGTTGGCTCCAGTCGAAGAGAAGTTCATTTTGCACTGGGGCGAAATGGGGACGAAGTGGGGGATCAACCGTACCGTGGCCCAGGTGCATGCACTGCTCTACCTAGCAGCAAAGCCTTTGCCAGCCGAGGAAATTTCAACAACGTTATCAGTGGCACGCTCTAACGTGAGCACCAGTTTGCGTGAGCTGCAGGGGTGGGGAATTGTGCGCGTGGTGCACGTGCTGGGCGACCGGCGCGACCACTTTGAAACGCTGAAGGATGTCTGGGAGATTTTTAGAATTGTCGCGGAAGAGCGTAAGAAGAGAGAGATCGATCCCACGCTACGAGTGCTAGCGCAGTGTGTACAGGAAGTGAAAAACGGACAGGGAGACGCTCACACGAAAGAGCGTCTCGAAGCCATGCTGGAGTTCCTGACCACCATGACGGGATTATTCGATGAGATTTTGCGCATGCCTGCTGGGACCCTGAAAAGCGTTGTGAAGTTAAGAGGGAAAGTCGTGACGATCTTAGGCGCCGGAAACAAAAAAGCAGGGTAAAAAGACAGCCACGCTAAGGATTCTAAGAAGAGCGCAAAA
>QHYO01000029.1:0-2243 GCA_003224135.1 Acidobacteriota bacterium
TCGATTTATTACTGGCCATTTCTTCTTCTCATCGAGGTCTGCGCATGATCGTCGGCGTGCCCCGCGAAAGTTACCCAGGAGAACGACGCGTTGCGATTGTGCCAGCGGTGCTGGCGAATCTGGCGAAGGCCGGGATCCAGGTAACGATCGAGGCAGGCGCGGGGGCGGCGGCGGGCTATCCTGACGGCGAATATTCGGAGAAGGGCGCGAAGATTGTGGGTACCCGGGCGGAAGTTTTCGCTGCGGCCGAAATTGTGGTGCAAGTTCTTTGCCACGGCTCCAATGACAGGACGGGAAAAGCGGATTTGCCGCTGCTTCGGCGCGGACAGATTCTTGTGGGGTTTCTACGGCCGCTCGGCACCCTCGAGACATTGAAAGAAGTCGCCGCGACTGGAGCGACTTCCTTCGCCGTGGAATTGATGCCGCGCACGACGCGGGCGCAAAGCATGGATGCGCTTTCGTCGATGGGAACGATTTGCGGCTACAAAGCGGTGGTGCTGGCGGCGGATACTTTGCCGCGAATTTTTCCGATGCTCACGACCGCCGCAGGGACGATCACACCGGGACGCGTACTGATTATTGGCGCAGGCGTTGCGGGGCTTCAGGCGATTGCTACGGCAAGGCGACTCGGCGCTGTTGCTTCAGCATACGACATGCGGCCAGCAGCGAAGGAACAGGTACAGAGCCTCGGCGGACGATTTGTAGAGTTGCCCATCGAAGCAAAAGACGCGCAGGACGCCCGCGGCTACGGAACGGCCCAGGGCGAAGAATTCTATCGCAAGCAGCGCGAATTGCTCGGCGATGCAGTGGCTGCGAACGACGTGGTGATCACAGCTGCGGTAATTCCCGGGAAAAAATCGCCCGTGCTGGTAACGAAAGAGATGGTCGCGCGGATGGCGCCGGGATCCGTGATTGTCGATCTGGCCGCCGAACGCGGAGGAAACTGCGAGCTGACGCGCGGCGGCGAAACAATTGTGGAGCAGGGAGTGACGATCATCGGGCAGTTCAACCTTGCGAGCACCGTTCCCTATCATGCGAGCCAGATGTACGCGCGGAACCTCGCGGCGTTTCTGCTGAATCTGGTGAAAGACGGGAAAGTGCAGTTCAATGAAGCGGACGAAATTCACCGGGAAACATTGCTGACGCGAGACGGAGAAATTGTGAACGCGCGAGTGCGAGAATTTCTCGGCTTGCCGGTGCTTGCCGCGGAATCAAAGGGAGCTTGAAGCATATGAAACTCGATTTGCTGACGAGTTTGTACGTTTTTATGCTTGCGGCGTTCATCGGGTTCGAGGTGATTCGCCGCGTGTCTCCGCTGCTCCACACACCGCTGATGTCGTTGACGAATGCTCTCGATGCCATCGCCGTCGTCGGGGCCATCATCCTTGCCGGCGAATTCCATGAGCAACACGCAACATTGGCCAAAATACTCGGCACCATCGCTATCGTCGCCGCTACCAGCAACATCGTGGGCGGCTTCCTCATCACCGATCGCATGCTCAAAATGTTCAAAGCCAGCGGGTCAAAAAAGGCATGAGAACGATACTGAGCAGCCAGACTCTCCTCGAAATTATCTATCTCGTCGCCGCGATGCTTTTCATTCTGTCTTTGAAGTGGCTGAGTTCTCCGGCCACGGCGCGCCGCGGCGTGCGGGCAGGCGAAATCGGCATGCTTCTCGCTGTTGCTGGAACCCTTTTGCATCACGGCATCGTCGATTACACCTGGATCGCCATTGGTCTCGTGCTGGGAACGGTGATTGGCATTCCTCTCGGTTTCGTGCACATGACCGCAGTTCCCCAGCGAACCGCGCTGAGCCACGCGTTCGGGGCACTGTGCGTGACGCTTGTTGGCACCGCTGAATTTTATCTACGGGCGCCCGCTGTTCCTAAATTCATGATGAGTGTACTGTCATTGGAGGTCATTCTCGGCTCCTTGACGCTGACCGGCAGCTTGATGGCCGCAGGAAAATTGCAGGAGCTGCTGCCCCAGCGGCCAATCACCTACAAGGGCCAGAACTTAGTCAATCTTTCGTTGTTGGGAATTGCGGTCGTTATTGCAGTGCTGCTGGTGCTCGATCCCTCGCGCATGCATCTTTTTCCGCTGATGGTGATTATTCCCCTGATTTTCGGCGTGATGATGATCGTTCCGATCGGCGGAGCGGACATGCCGACGGTGATTTCGCTGCTGAATTCGTATGCCGGATTATCCGCGGCGGCAATGGGATTTGTGCTGGACAGCAAGCT
>QHYO01000029.1:2270-4283 GCA_003224135.1 Acidobacteriota bacterium
CGCTCGTTTACGAATGTGCTTTTTGGCGCGTTCGGGCAGGAGCAAACGGCAACCGCAGGAAAAGAAGAAGCCAAGCCGGTGCGCCGCACAACAGCGGAAGAGGCGGCGGCAACTCTTCTAGCGGCGAACAAAGTAGTGATTATGCCGGGTTACGGATTGGCGGTAGCACAGGCACAGCACAAAGTGCGCGAGCTTTATGATTCGTTGACGAAACGCGGGGTGGACATGAAGTTTGGAATCCACCCGGTTGCGGGACGCATGCCGGGCCACATGAACGTGCTGCTGGCGGAGGCCGATATACCATACGACAAACTTCTGAGTATGGACGAGATCAACGGAGATTTCCCGCAGACGGACGTGGCTCTGATTATTGGCGCGAACGACGTAACGAATCCTGCCGCTCGAAGCGATACCAGCAGTCCGATTTATGGAATGCCGATTCTGGATGTGGACAAGGCGCGGACGGTGATGGTCATCAAGCGCAGCATGGCAGCTGGATTTGCGGGCATTGAAAATCCGCTGTATTACCTGGACCGCACGCTGATGCTTTTTGGCGATGCGAAGGGCGTGGTGGGAAATATTGTGCGGGAACTTTCAGGCGGCGGGCACAGCTAGGAAATAAACCTCACGGGCTGCGAGAAACTCTGAGCTTTTTCCACTCCCCTGGCTCGGCCAAATAGGCAACTAACTACTTTACTTTTCAATAGCTTGGCCATATTCTAGGCTCGAGGACAATAGCTCCCCTGAGTCCAATTCTAATGACAAAATCCAAGCAAAAACGCAGGTGCCGGATGGTACTTCTCCTGCTGTTATTTTCGATCGTTCTGCCGGCAAGTGTGTTTGCCGGTGAGGGCGGCGAAACGGAGCCTGCGAAAACGAAGGGCCTCGAACCAATCCTGGACTATATCTCGAAGTCGTGGGATACGCTCACGCGTTCGATGGAAGACTGCACAACGGTGGTTGATCCAAAGCTGGCGGAAAATTCGGTTTTGTATCTTCCCGCCGGGTTTTCCGTGCCCACACAAGTGACAGAAATGCAGAGAAGGTGTCACGTGCAGGTGAAGGCGCTTCCGCACAAGATCGACCACCCCGGCCAGATCGACACCAGCAAACTCGATCCCCCTGGGTTGCTGTACCTGGAGCACAAGTACGTGGTACCGGGCGGAAGGTTCAATGAGATGTATGGGTGGGACAGTTATTTCATCGTGCGTGGATTGGTTCGCGAAGGCCGTATCGAGTTGGCGAAAGGGATGATCGAGAACTTTTTCTTTGAGATCGAGCATTACGGAACGGTACTGAACGCGAATCGCAGCTACTACCTCAGCCGATCGCAGCCGCCCTTCCTGACTTCAATGATTCTTGCGGTGCATGACGCCCAAAAGGCAGCCGGACACGAAGATAAAAAGTGGCTGGAACGTGCGTACAGTTACGCCGCAAAGGATTGGGAAATGTGGGCGCGTGAGCCGCACCTTGCCGGGGATACCGGATTGGCGCGTTACTACGATTTCGGCGAAACGCCCGCGCCGGAGAGCCTGAAGGATGAAACGGATCACTACCGAAAAGTGGCCTCGTACTTCCTGAATCACCCCGCGCAGGATCACGGATATATGGTGCGGAGAATAGCCACGCCAGCCAAGGATCAATCTTTGCCCCCAGTCGGAAAAATCTATTCCGTTCAAATCTGCGACATGGGCACAACGGATAGAACGGGCTGCGATGAGGCGGAAGAAATCACGCTGAGCAGGGATTTTTATCGGGCTGACCGATCGATGCGTGAATCGGGTTTCGACGTGTCGTTCCGGTTTGGGCCACACGGCGCAGCCACGCATCACTATGCAGCTGTGTGTCTGAACAGCCTGCTGTTCAAGTACGAACGAGACCTGGAAGCGTTGAGCACCATGCTGGGTCGCGCGAAGGATGCCGAGGAATGGAAGAAGCGTGCGGAGCGGCGCGGCGCGAATATTCAGAAATATTTCTGGGATGCACAGCGCGGATTCTTTTTCGATTACAACA
>QHYO01000294.1 GCA_003224135.1 Acidobacteriota bacterium
CGACTCCCGCTTTCGTCCTTCCGTGCAAGTGGATGAGCAGGCCATTCAGGATTTTTACCAGAACGCGGTGTTGCCTCGCGCCAAAAGTCGCGGACAAAATCCGCCGTCACTTGAAGCAGCTCACGATTACATTCAGGAAGCTCTCGTACAGCGTGGCATCAATGATCAGGCGGACCGCTGGTTGAAGGAAAGCCATGGACGAATCCATGTGACGAAATTGCTCGAGGAGAATCCCGCATGACCGAGCAACCGCGTCGTGGCAAATGGAGATGGCTGCGCCACGTGGCATGGGTGCTGGTCGCGAATATTACGCTCGTTCTCGTCGCGGGCATTGTCTTTTTTGGAAGTGGCTCAGCGAATCCGCTGATCCGCAGACTGGCGATCCGGCGAATCAATGCTATCACTGGCGGTCAGACCGAAATTCGCAGTCTGTCCATCCAATGGCTTTCGTTGCAGGCTTCCGTTACGGGCCTGGTGATTCACGGAAAAGAACCCGCCGGAACCGAACCACTCTTTGCCGCCGAAGAAGTTCACGCCGGGCTGCGAATCGATTCGTTCTGGGGACGCAAAGTTTCGCTCTCCGACGTAATCGTGCGCGGACCACACGTGCATATTCGCGTGGAAAAGAACGGAACTACCAACGTTCCTTCGCTTCGAAGAACTTCCACCAAGCCGCTGCGCGAAACCTTGTTCGATCTGCGCATTCGTCACTTCGAATTTCTAGATGGATGGATGCTCTATAACAACGTCAAGACTCCGCTCGCGATTGAAGGAAGCGATTTGCACTTGATCCTGGATGCCGGCGGAGACATGGCTCGACCGCTTTACGCTGGCAACCTCGATTGGAAGAAGCTTACCTTCACGGACAGGCAATTTCTGCCACTGCCGATAAATGCCGTAGTTAAATTCACGGTCTGGCGCGATGGATTCACAATCGAGCAAGGTCAGTTTGCCATCGGCACTTCGCGGCTCGACTTGCAAGCCGAGATCTCGGATTTTAATTCGCCGCAATGGAAGTATCGTTATCGCGCTTGGGTGAATCTGGCGGATTTTCGCAAGACCTTGCGATCTCCGATGACGCCGACAGGGAAAGTGGATTTGCGCGGTGAAGGCACCTACGCGGGCGGCGACTTGGCGGGAACCGGCAACTACTCCGGCTCTGAAATCGCTTTGACCTACGACATTTTTCACCAGAGCGGTTTGCGCAGCACAGGCCATTATCGCTTGGATAAAAAGGGCATCGGGCGGCAGCGTAAAAGGCCGCGTCACGATGAAGTTGCCGGGCCTTGAATTCCGCGCGCAAACACGAGTGGATGGCGTTCGCGTCGCCCAGGTATTGCCCGCAATCGACCATCGTGGTTTCCCAATCGATCAGCTGCATTGGGATGCGATTCTCTCCGCGGACACCGTGGAAACGTGGAAAGGCGCATTCGGGCATTTCGAAGTTGCCGGCCAGTCCACATGGGCTGCGCCAGAAGAAATCGCGCCGGGTCACATTCCAGTGACGGCGCTTTGGAAATTTACTTACATTCAAGACTCAGGAATATTGACGCTCGATTCGGCGGAGTTCGACACACCCACCAATCACATTCGCGCCAACGGAACGCTCGGTCACGCCAATTCCGTTCTGCAGTTGCATCTTGAGAGTAACGAACTGGAGGCCTTTAACGATTTGATCGAATCCATCGAAGAAATCGCCCCCGGCAGTTCCGAAGAAATTGCGCCTCGCATTCACGGTGCGGCAAGTTGGAACGGCAGGATGACAGGCCCGTTAAGTGGCCCCGCTTTTTCAGGACATGCGCGCGGCGAACGCATCGCGTACGGAAAGCTGCACTTGGATTCCGTCGAGGGCGATATGACCTATTCCCCTTCGGAACTTTCTGTCTCGCGTGGCCACTTGAAATATGGCGGGATGCAATCGGATTTCGAAGGTACCCTGGACCTCGATCATTGGAGTTTCCGCCCTGAAAATGAATGGACTGCCGAAGCGAACCTCGAAAAAGTCCCTGTAACTAGCGTGCTTGCGCTTGCGGGCGAATCCTATCCTGTGGAGGGCTTGCTCACCGGGCAATTTCACGGGCGAGGCACGCGCGCCGAAACTGCGCTCACGGGCTTGTTTGATTTGGCGGACGGAAAAGTGTACGGGCTGACGTTCAACCGCTTGCGCGGCCAGCTGAACGTTCAGCCTGGTGAAGCGCGCATCAGTGACGCCGAACTGCGCGTGTTCGCGCCAGGAAAAGAAGCCGGCCGCGGTGCGGGCATCATCACTGGTTCGCTAGGCTATCAATTTGCCAGCAAAAATATTTCCGCCGATCTCGTCGGCGCTGCGCTGCCGCTCGACAACATAGAGAAAATTCAATCCGAGCGTTTCCCGATCTTTGGCCAATTGACATTTCGCATCAAGGCTTCCGGACCGTACAACGCACCCACAGGAGACGGGAGTATCCGCGTCGTGGATTTTCGCGTGGGGCAGGAAATTATCGGCAGCTTCGACGGCGACCTACACTCCGATGGCCGCATCGCTAAACTTGAACTTCACTCCGCGATGACCAATGGCGGTTTGTCGGGCGGCTATTCTCTTGGCCTGAGTGATCCGTACCCGCTCAGCGGCAAAGTCAGTCTGCAAAATATCACTCTCGATCCCTTCCTGCTCACCGCGCTTCACATGCAGCACATTACGGGGCACGGAACCGCGGACGGCGACGTAGCAGTCGAAGGCAACCTCAAGCACCCGGAAAGCCTGGTGGTGAATGCCAGCTTCACGCGGCTGCTGCTGAACTACGCGAATGTGCAACTTGAAAATTCCGGGCCCGTGCGCTTTCGCTCCTCCAAAGACGAAATAAGCGTTGAACCTGCGACATTTCACGGAACGGATACCAACCTCCAGCTGGGCGGAAGCGTTCGCTTCACCGGCAGGCGCACCCTGAACTTCAATCTCAATGGCGCGCTCGATCTGCGCCTGCTAAGCGGATTTGTCCCTGACCTCGAGGCGCGTGGTCCCGCGCAGATTAACGCAGTGTTCGAAGGCACACTCGATCGTCCACGCGTCACAGGAAAGGTGCACATCGACAACGCGCAGGCGCGGGCAATCGATTTTCCAACTGGATTGAGCGGTATCAAGGGCGATCTTATTTTCGACGCCTCGCGCTTGTTTTTTGAAAATGTGACGGCGCAGGTCGGTGGCGGCACCTTGAATCTGACTGGTAGTGTCTATTACGCCGATCGCCCCATGCGGTTCGATATCTCTGCGCATACCGAAAGCGCTCGTATCCGCTACCCCGAAGGCATGAGTTGGCAAGTTGCGGGAAATCTTCGCCTCACGGGCACGCCCGATGGCGGAACACTTTCAGGCCGAATTCATGTTGAACGCGTGAACTTGAGCCAGGGATTGGAAACCGCGGGAGCGCTGTTCGGCGGAAACCAGGGCGCAGCAGGGCCTTCTAGCGGTTCGACTTTCTTGCGCAATCTGCAATTCGATGTGGAAGCCGTGTCTACACCCGATGCGCGCATGGAGTGGCCGAACGCCGAACTCGAAGCCGAAGCCAACTTGCGCATTCGCGGTAGTTGGGACCATCCCATTTTGCTTGGACATATCCATGTCCTCTCCGGTGACCTTTATTTCCACGGGAGCCGCTATCGCGTCGCGCGCGGTGACCTGAACTTTGCGAATCCCTTCCAATTGAATCCCGACATCAACGTCGAAGCCACAACAACCATTCAACAGTACGAGATCACGCTGAATTTCAGCGGCCCAGCCAACAAGCTGTCGCTCTCCTATCGTTCCGACCCGCCGTTGCCCAGCAACGACATCGTCACGTTGCTTGCGCTCGGCCAAACCAGCACCGAAGCCGAGGTCCGCAGTGGCGGGACCGGATCTGGCTCGCAAAGCGCTAGCTCCGGCGCATCTGCGTTGCTTTCGGAGGCTATTTCAAGTCAGCTTGGCGGGCGACTCGAACGCCTCTTTGGGATTACTCGATTTCGCGTCGATCCGGGGCTTGCCGGCGTCGGCTCCACCGGCTCCGAACAGAACGCGGCGGCACGCGTCACGGTCGAGCAACAATTTACGCGCAACCTTACGATCACTTACGTCAGCAACGTAAGTTCAACGCAACAACAGATCATTCAGGTGGAATACAACGTGAATCGCAACGTTTCCGTGGTCGCGCTGCGCGATCAGAACGGCACGTTCGGCATCGACGTGAAAATCAAGAAGCGTTTTCAGTAGATCCGCGCGGGAGTTGCACAAACTTCCTGCCTACTTGCATGCACAGAGTTTAAGGTTGCTGAGAGTCGGCGAGCACTTGTTGCGTTTCGACAGGCTTCGATTGCGTACTTGCCACAACAGCGTGACGGCGTGAACCGTTTCCGCGAACGTTTTCGCCCGCGTTGGGATATTCCACGCGCAGATCCTGCCAAGCAAGGCGTGCTGCCTGATTGCTCGCCGTGCGCGCGGTGACTTGTGCTTCGCGGCTGATCTTCGGCATTTCGGCGGCGACTTTCTGCCCAAGCGGCGAACCGTAAAACTCCATCAGCCCTCTGATCTCATCGTCCGTGAAATGCTTGTCGTAAATTCCCACCAGCTGCCCGGTAACAGCGTCCGCATCGAATTTCTTCTGGAACTCAGCCAGATACGCATTCCTAAACGCCTGCGCACGATCACTGTTCGCCGATGCCTCTCCAAATTTCTGGCGATACTGCTCCGTGGCCGCGCTGGCTGACTCCTGAATCGTGTCTCGAGCGCCTACCAGTTCCAGCAAGGAACGAATGTCCTTCTCTTTTGCGGGATCAATCGCCGAGCTTGCCTGTCGACCGCCCTGGGAAGCCTCTACCGACGTGTTGGATGCGCCCTGAATTGCAACCAAAAACGTCCCCACGTAAATAAGAATCAGCGCGAGCACGGCCTTCATGACTTCCTCCGCAAAGAGAGCCCAGTCTCATAAGGTGTGCTCCAAGTTGAGCCCCACCAGGGCAACGGCTTGGTTAGAATTCGCCGTCACGTTTATATTGTTGCGAAAACTCGCGCGCTTGTGAATTTGGACTGAAGGACAGTGATGTTCGACCGGTGACTGGCCCTGCGTGCAGGTGTTGCAGGGAGAAGTATGCTGGGAGAGGAGTTTTGTATTGCGGGCTTCAACCTAGAGCGCGCACCCGCGGCGAAGTATTTTCGGCACCCCACGACCACGGCGTGGTCAGGACCGAATTTGCACCAGATCGGACCGGGACTTCGCGTCGCCGGAACGCCATCGCGACGGTGGTATCGGGCGCGACCGGAGGCGGTTCACCAGGTTGCCGACACCAACCGAACCTCTAGCGAAATGATCGACCTTCAAGGGACCCGCCACCTTGATCGTTCTTATCCAGTGTAAGCCGCTGCTGATCGAGCAACCACACTGAGAGCAGTCGGGCTCGCCGCCAAAAACGCAAGGCTCCACGCGGCTCCGCAGATCGGCCGAATAATTGGCAGACATCTTTGAAAAAAGGCAAGCATCGGGATTGCTGGGGGGGTGAATGAGAGCCTGCGCCATGCCCTCAGTAAACAGAAGTTTCGGGTATTGCTGAGATAAAGAAGGCAAAATCCCTGCCAGGACTTCGCGATCCTCAGAAGTCAGCATTTCCGCACTCTGCTCACCAACCTGTGGCGTGTACACGCTCACCCAGATGCGATTCACTTCGCTTCGTGCGCTCCAGAAGGACACGTACTTCTCCAGGTAGCCGGGCTGTGCCAGCATCGGGCGCGTAATGACCCAATGGACATTGATCTCGCGTCCGTCGATGTTTTTGAGAATGCGTTCGTAAGTTGCCGGTTTGCGGCGCACGTCGTGATGTTCCGGCAGCCCGTCCACTGATACCGCTACCCGTAAACGAGGGATTTTCATCCACTCCGCCGGGATGGGAATCACAGCGCTCGTAACTACAAGTGTGAACACGCCCATCTCACTGAGAGAGGGAAGAATCCTGCTCAGCTCACGATGCCGAACCAAAGGCTCTCCGCCCACCAAGGAAACATGGACGGGCTTGTGCTTGCGCACGAGGTCTAACACACCTTCGACCAGCGCGTCTCCGCGCAGATCCTTCAATTCGCGCAGAGTGACTCCGCTCCCCAAGTGCGTCTCACCGTAGGCGTAGCATCCAGGACAGCTGAGCGGGCACTCACGAGTGATCTCAATGGACAACATGGGGACACTACCGACCAAAATCCTCCGCCAAGCGGCAAGCAGCTCGCGCGAAGTCAGACTCGGATTGGGTGAGGTCGAAGCCATGACAGTCTGATGCAGATCTCACGGCAGGAGGTGCTTTTTTGAAAGCGGACAATTCACGCACAAAGTGTTTTTTTTAGCGGATTCGCAATCGCTCCGGTTCCGACCCAAAATGAGCCACAGGAGGG
>QHYO01000030.1 GCA_003224135.1 Acidobacteriota bacterium
AGATCGATCGCGCGTTCGAGCGAAGCGAGCGATTCCGCATCCTGCGAACCAGTCCATCCCGCCATGCCCCACATTCCGTATCCAATTTCGCTGACCTGCCACCCCGTCCGCCCAAACCGTCGAAATTTCATTCGTTCTTCTCCCGCCATTGTGTGTGCGCGTGGACATTATCACTCAGGGTTTGCAACTACAAACCCTGAAACCCGAAATGCGCGGAATGGCTGCGCGCTTATGACTGTTGCGATGCAGCTGTACCTTGGTACAGGCGGATCTGTGCCGCGCGCCTGCTAGCATCGAAAAATAGCGCCGGAGTTTGCCGGCAAGGAGATGCTCTCCGATGAAGCGCGGGCTCGGTCTGGTGGCCATAATGGTTTTTGGTTTTTCCGCAACGGGACTGTGCGCGCAGCAAGCCGCGCCCTCCGCGAACGCAAAGTCATCCGCCAAAAATCCCATCGAGCAGATGCGGCTGACCACAAAATCCGATCACGCACGCGAATTATTTGGCCAGGCGATTGTTTTGAGCGGGAATTACCGGCTGGACGAATGCTTGAAGAGTTTGCGCACGGCGGTTGGTGAAGATCCGGATTTTGCCGTGGGCTGGAGTTTGCTTGCCTATTACGCAACGGATTCGCACGAGGCGGCAGACGCGCTGGCCCAGGCGCAGAGTCTGGTTGGAAAAACGTCGCCGAGCGAAATGCTTTTCGTCCGCTGGGTCGGCGCGCTGAAACACAATGATCAGATCGGCGCAATTTCCAATCTGAACGACTTGGTGAAGCGAGAATCCGGCGACAAACTTGTTCTGTATCTAGCAGGACGCTGGTTTGTGGACCAGCGCGACCAACAGCACGCGATCCCTCTGTTTGAAAAAGTTCTGGCGCTCGATCCTGAATTCACGCCGGTCTTGAATCGTCTTGGCTACGCGCATGCGGCAATGGGCGATATGCCGCGCGCGGAAGCGCTGATGCAACGGTACATCGCGGCGATGCCAGCTGATCCGAATCCGGAAGACTCTTACGGCGATATTCTTTTTAAGGCGGGCCGTTACGGCGAGGCGCGCGCGCATTTTGAATCCGCGCTGAAAAAAGATCCTACGTTCGGTCCTTCACAGCATGAATTGGGAGATGTGTTCGCGATGCTGGGGAATCAAGCGGGGGCGCGGGAGGCTTACGCGAAATCGGCGCGAGTGGCGGCGAATCCGCGGCGAGGCCTCGAATACCGCTCTTCGATTGCACTGAGTTATGTACGCGAAAACCTTTACGGATTTGCTGACCGGGAATATGGGGCGCTGGCAGAGGAAGCAAAATCGAAAAAGTACATGGACCTGGAAGCCGCGTTTCATGAAGCGATGGCTCTATACCAAGCGGATGATCTCGAGGCCATGAAACATCTGGATGCCGCGGAAGATGCGCTCCGCAGCGATGCAGATTTGGCCGCGGTGACCCGCGACGAACACATGGCGGTGATTCGACGTTGGCGGGGAGTACGCTCGTTGCACGCCGGGAATCCCGCGATGGCAGACGTTTGTATCCGCGTGATGCAGCAAAGATACGAGTCCACGGAAAACGAGTTTATCGGAGATCAGTTGCACGCATTGCGTGGCGCGTGGTTGGTGGAACAACACAAATACCAGGAAGCGATTCCTGAACTTGAGCAGGCGGGAGATGACGCGTTTTCGCTGGATTTGCTGGCGCGTGCGAAGCGCGAATTGGGTGACGGCTCCAGCGCCGACGCGACGCTCCGGCAGCTTCTCGCGATTCACGCTTCAACGATGGATTCCGCGCTTGTCGTTGAGCCTGCGCGGCAAAAGTCTGCAGTTTCCGCAACCGCGTCCACTAGCCGGTGACGATATCTCCGCCGGCCTCTCTCTGCGAAACGCTCGTTTTGCAGAACGAGCACTGAAAGTAAGGAGGGATGCGTCGGGGTAAGGAAATGAGTGCAGCTAGGAAAAAACAGGCGCGTACTACAAGCAAGGGACAGATTACCGACCTCCTATGGCGCTCGTCGTGAGCCGGCACGAAGTCGATAGGACATCCTACGATTCCCTCAGTTTGAGTTTGCCTGCGGCTTTTTGCTCTTCGAGGAAGGCTTTGAGTTCTGGGACGGCTTCGAGCAGGCGGGTCCATTGTTCGTAATAGAGTGTGACGGGGAAGCGGCCGAGGCCATACACACTGACGCCGCCTTTTTCGCCGACGCGAAAATCGAGAGTGCCGCTTCTTTTTGAGCCGGATTGTTTTTGCAGTTGCGCGAGCTGCGCTTTGAGTTCTTCGTAGCTTGGTTCGGACATGGCGTCAATCCTCCGCAGGCAAACAATAAGAAAAATTTAACACAGTGCACACGGAGAGCACAGAGCTGCGTAGCCTTCGCACGCGGTCGGTGTGAAAGGGTGGTGTCTAACAGGAAAGCGAACCGGTCTCTCCGGGAGGCTACAGAACATCCAACGAGGCTGACGAACGCGGAAACCGGCGCAACATGGCCGGGCTAGCCCGGCTCTACAAAGGCGAAGGGAACACACGGGGGCGCCTGTACTACCGTCCGATCGCTTAGGGGCGGTCGGCGGAAACGCCTTCCCCGGTGAGTTCGCGTCGTGCGGCATGGGCCCCTGAGAGCGAAGTATGGTTGCGGTGATGAACGATCAGATGCATGAGGAACATCAGGATGAGGACGGCGCCGAAGGTGACGACGATGGTTGCGCCGGTTGGCGTGTCCATCTTGACGCTGAGCCAGCAACCCAGAGCCGAGACCACGGTGCCCATGGTCCAGCCGATGGCGAGACGCGGGCCGATGCGATCCGCGAAGAGCATTGCGCCGACGCTTGGAACAATCAGGTAGCAAAAAACGAGGAGCACACCGGCGATGGCGACGGAAGAAGTTACGACAAATCCGAATGAGGCGTAGAAAAGGAAATCCCAGAGGCGAACATTCAGACCGAGACTTTCCGCTTTCTCGTGGTTCATGGAAATAAGCAGGAATTTTTTTCGAAAAATGAAATGAAAAAGGCCGACTGCCGCGTAGAGGATGGCGGTCTTGATCACTTCGCCTTTCGAGACCGCGAGAATGTTGCCGACGAGCATGTCTTTCAGGTGTTCCGTTTCGCCCGTGGCTTTGCTCATGAGCAGGATGGCGGTGGCGGAAGCAACAGCGTAGGCGATACCGATAAAAGCTTCCTGCGGAATGTGGCCTCGGCTGCTGCGCGCTACAGCGAAAATCGCGGCACCGAGAAAGGTGAAGCCGAGACTGATCCAGTACGCGGCGCGCCCATGCGGGTCCATGCTGACGACGACGGCGACGGTTGCGCCAAGCGCAGCAATCTGCGCCAGGGCGAGGTCAACAAAGATGACGCCGCGCTCGACGACGTGCACGCCGAGATAGGAGTGGATGCCGGTGAGGATGAGGCTGGCGATAAAGGGCAGGATCAGGAATGCGAGAATTTCCATGCGATGAATTTTCCCCCTAAGAGCGGTTCTGCTTAAAAAGTTATCGGGACGCGCTACGGACGAATGTATCGTTTACTGCCGGCATGAAGTGTACGTTGAGATCTTTCGGACATCCTGGATCGGATGTCCTCAGGATGACACCGCGTTTTTTCCGCCGCGCAGTGCGACAGTTGTGCGTGTGCGGCGTCACTTGGCGGTGTCCAGAGCCTGCTTGAGTTTGGCGATATCGTAGTCGAACAGCTTGAAATAATCGGTGATCTCTTTTTCGCCGCCGACGCTGGGCATGAGAACGACAACCTGGCCAGCGGTGTCGCGCGCGATGGCGTTCGGTGTTTTCAAATCGAAGTATGGCTCGACGACGATGACCTTCACTCCATCACGTTTCATTTGGCCGATCAGGTCCACGGTGTGTTGCGGGCTGGGAGGAATTCCGGGGCGCGGTTCGACGTAGCCGACAACATTGAGGCCGAAGTGTTCCGCGAAGTTGGGCCACGAGCGGTGATAGGTGACGATTTTCCGGCCAGCGTAGGGTTTCATCTGCGCAAGCCATTGCTGATCGGCCTGCTTCAGGCGTTGCTCAAAACTGGCATAGCGCTCTGCGAAATAAGCCGCGTCGCCGGGGCGCATTTCACTGAATTTGTCGGATATGCCTTTGGCGATGCGCAAACCGTTTTCCGGATCGAGCCAGTAGTGCGGATTCCCGAGCGGGTGTACGTCGCCTTCGGCGCGAGTGACCTGGCCAGTGGGGATTTCCAGAATTTTCGCATAACGCGAGGCATCCAGATAACCGGGAGCTCCAACCTGGATTTTCGGATTCGTGGATTGAGTGATGAGCGGGGGAAGCCAGCCGATTTCGAGTTCGAGACCGACGACGATAAGCAGGTCCGCTCGGCGCAGCTTCAAAAGAAAGCTGGGCTTGGCTTCGACGAAGTGCGGGTCCTGGTAGCCGCGCGCGATGGATTCAACGTCCACTTTATCGCCGCCAATTTCCTGCGCGAGGGCCGCAAGGTCGGTGGTGGCGGTCATGACGTTGAGTTTGCCTGCCGCTTGCGATGGCGGAGGACAGAAAGAAACGACCAGCGCCACGGCCGCAAGCAAGGCGAAAACGCGAGTGTGCAGTTTTACAGCGGTCATCAAGTGTCTCCGAAATTTCTAGAATGGATGGGCGCCATGCGCACCCATCACGAAGAGAAATTGAAACAAGAATTC
>QHYO01000031.1 GCA_003224135.1 Acidobacteriota bacterium
TGAGGCTGTTTTCTTGACTTGGGCGGAAAGCGACCCAATAATGGATAGGCATGAACGCGAGCACTAGAGGTGCAGAGGCGATGTTCCTGGATGTAAAGGAACTGGCAGTTCACAAACTGAACATCCGGAAGAGCTACACTCCCGGAAATATCGACTACCACACCGCGGAGTTGAAGCAGGTCGAGCCGCTCGATGTGCTGGCGACCGCGGAGTTGATCGACTCGCAGATCCGGATTACGGGACGGCTCGAGACGAAAATCGAGCTGCAGTGCGCGCGATGCCTGGAACCCGTGGTCGAGGATGTGCAGCGGCATTTTGACCTTTTCTATAGTCCGTTGCCGAAGGATACAAAGCCGGAAGAAGAGCGGCTGAAAGATTTGGATGCGGATATTGGGTTTTATAAGGGCGATGGGCTGTTTTTGGCGGATGTGCTGGTCGAACAAGTGTTGCTGGCGGTGCCGATGAAGGCCATCTGCCGAAGCGATTGCCGTGGGCTGTGCGCGGCCTGCGGAGCGAATTTGAATCACGAAGAATGCCGGTGCGAGACGCATGCAACGGACCCACGATTGGCTCCCCTGGCGCGGTTGAAGCAGGACTGGCTTAAGAAACAATAGTTAGAGGATGTCCGGGGTTATTTTGAGTGATGGTGTGTGGACGGGTGCGAAGAGAAAGCAACAAACCAGCGGGGACCCGCCGGTAAATGCGTAAAACGGGGTCAAAACGGTTTGCACGATTTTGAAGGATTACTGGACGTCGAAGCTTGAATGAATTTTGCTTGAATAAGGAGTAGTACGATGCCAAATCCAAAGAGACGCCATTCCAAGCGGCGGACGAGCACACGCAGGGCGCACGATCATCTGTCGAAGCCGGCATTGGGAAAGTGTCCCCATTGTCATGAAATGAAGCAGCCGCATCAGGCCTGCCCGCACTGTGGCTATTACAAGGGAAAGGCCGTCAAAGAAGCTTCCGCTTAGGAATTCGCAAGGTTTGCACGCACGCCTGTAAAGACGGCAGTAAGCCCCCATGATCACAATTGCCGTGGACGCGATGGGAGGGGACAATGCGCCCCGTCCCGAGGTTGAAGGAAGTGTGCTGGCCGCACGCGAGCTGGGAGTTCGTGTGATGCTGGTCGGGCAACCGCATGCAATCAGAACCGAACTGGCGAAGCACGACCGCAGCGGGCTGAAGATTGAAATTGTGCCGGCAAGCGAAGTGATCACGATGAACGATCATCCGGCGCAGGCCTTCCGGCGAAAGAAAGACAGTTCAGTGCACGTGGCGGCGCGGCTGGTGCGCGAAGTGAAGGCGGATGGCCTAGTCAGCGCGGGGAACACGGGCGCGGTGATGACCGTGGCGCGCTTCCTGCTGGGGACGCTGGAATCCGTGGACCGCGTGGCGCTGGCGGCACCATTTCCGAACGCGAAGGGCGGCGTCAGTGTGCTGCTGGATGTCGGCGCGAACGTGGATTCAAAGCCGGAGCATCTGGTGCAGTTCGCGGTGATGGGCGAAATGTATTATCGCGCGACCTTCGGTAACCGCAAACCGCGCGTGGGGCTGCTCTCCATCGGCGCAGAAGAGAGTAAGGGCAACGAGTTGACGCGCGAAGTAAACGAGCGGCTGAAAAACGCGCACATGCAGTACGTCGGCAATGTCGAAGGCGGCGATCTTTTTTCCGGCGATGTAGATGTGATTGTGTGCGACGGGTTTGTGGGCAATATCGCGCTGAAGATCTGTGAAGGCCTGGCGATGGGGATTTTCGGACTGCTGAAGAAATCGCTGAAGAGTTCCCTGGTATCCCAGCTCGGCGCTCTGCTGTCGCAGGGAGCGTTCAAGGGATTGAAGAAGACGATTGACTACACGGAGTACGGAGGAGCGCCGCTGCTTGGAGTGCGGGGCGTGTGTGTGATCGGGCACGGCCGCTCAAACGCGAACGCGATCAAGAATGCGATTCGCGTGGCGGCAGGGCTCGCCAAGGCACACATGAATGAAAAAATCGAACAGGAGCTGTCGCTGGTCACCGAGCGGGCATAAATCGGAAGCACAGGCGGCGACAGAAAGAAAAGTATGGGAAAAGTGGCGTTTGTTTTTCCGGGGCAGGCTTCGCAGTACCCGGGAATGGGAAAAGAACTGGTGGATAAGCACGCCGTGGCGCGCGCCGTGTTCGAAGAGGCGGACCAGGCGCTGGGATTTTCGATTTCGAAGATGTGCTTTGAAGGCACGGAAGAGGAATTGAAGCAGACGGCGAACACCCAGCCCGCGATTTTGACGTGTTCTGTGGCTGTGTTTCGCGTGGCGGCGGAAAAGGGTTTGCTGCCGGATTTTGTGGCGGGACACAGTTTGGGCGAGTATTCGGCGTTGGTGGCCGCCGGTTCGCTCGAGTTTGCGGATGCGGTGCAACTGGTGCGGAAGCGCGGAACGTACATGCAGGAAGCCGTGCCTGTGGGAGTGGGCGCGATGGCCGCGATTTTGGGATTGTCACCTGCCGTGGTTGCGGATGCGTGCAAGCGGGCGGCGGGAAACGAAGTGTGCTCGCCGGCGAATTTGAATTCTCCGGAACAAACGGTGATTTCGGGTCATGCCGGGGCGGTGAAGCGGGCGGTGGAGATAGCTTCGCAATTGGGAGCGAAGCGCGCGGTGATTTTGCCGGTGTCGGCGCCGTTTCACTCGGCGCTGATGATGCCAGCTCAGGAAAAGCTGGCGAAAGATTTGGCGACGACGGAGTTTGCAGACTTGCGATGGCCGCTGGTGACGAATGTCGATGCGGACACTGAGACTAAGGGAACTGAAGCGCGGGATGCGTTGGTGCGGCAAGTGACGATGCCGGTGCGTTGGGAAGAGTCCGTGCGCTTGTTGATTGATGAAGGCGTGAACACGTTTGTGGAAGTGGGCCCGGGGCGCGTACTGACGGGACTGCTGCGGCAAATTGAGCGGTCCGTCGCTACGCTGAACATCGAAGACGAGAAGAGCCTAGCGGTCACGCTGGACAAGATTGCCGGGGCGAAGTTCGACGCAGCGTAGAGAGTTTCAGTACAGAGAACGCAGAGGACACAGGGAAAGATGTTTAGTTTGAAGGACAAAGTGGCGGTAGTTACGGGAGCGTCGCAGGGAATTGGTCGCGACACTGCCAAGGCGTTCGCGGAAGCGGGTGCAAAGGTCGTCGTGGCGGCTCGGAATGAAGAGAAGCTGGCGGCGCTGGTGAGCGAGATCACCTCGGCGGGTGGCGAAGCGTTTGCCGTGAAGATGGACGTTGCGGACGCGGAGCAGGTGAAGTCGGGATTTAGGCAAGTGGTCGAGAAATTTGGGCGGCTGGATATTCTGGTGAACAACGCGGCTGTGACACGCGACGGTCTGGCGATGCGCATGAAGAAAGAAGATTGGGAAACGGTGCTGCAGACGAATTTGACGGGGGCGCACTTTTGCATTCAACAGGCGTTGCCAACGATGATGAAGGCGCGGGCTGGGCGGATTATCAATATTTCTTCAGTGGTGGCGCAGAGCGGGAACGCTGGGCAGGCGAACTACGTGGCGGCGAAGGCGGGGCTGATTGGACTTACCAAGGCCATTGCGATCGAAATTGCTTCGCGGGGTGTTACGGTGAACGCGGTGGCGCCGGGATTCATCGAGACCCCGATGACGGACGTGCTGCCGGACAAAGTAAAGGAAGAGTTAAAGGTAAGGATTCCACTGGGGCGGATGGGTTCGGCGCGCGATGTTGCGTCGGCAATTGTGTTTTTGGCGAGCGACGAGGCTGGATACATCACCGGCCATGTATTGAACGTGAACGGCGGGATGCATTTGGCGTAAGGAAGGTAGGAGCCACGCTCGAAGCTGTACGGTGAAGTAAGGAACCGAACATAGTCTTGCGGCGGCATAAATCATAACTATAGAAACGGAAAGTCGAAGCCGAAGAGTTTAGGGGCGGAGACTGGACAGGGTTGGAAAGTGAAAAGGATTTACGGACTTAGCGAGGATGGTCGGTTCGAATGAGCAGTATGCACCGCCGCACGCCAAGTCCAATTGTGCCTCGCTTTGTTCGGGGCTAATTGCTGATTGGTACGTGGGCTCTAAGTTGACCTATGGGTGGGGCGTGCTTAGAATGGGCAGGTTGCCCAGGGCGGCTAAGCAAGGAATTTAGCGTCGGTTTTAAGGTGAAGCGAGTTTAGCAAGCACAACAAGCGATCCCGGATCGCGGAGGAATGCGAATGGCCAGCGTAGAAGAACGCGTAAAACAGATTATCGTCGAGCAGCTCGGCGTGGATGAGGCGGAAGTGACGCCGACAGCATCGTTCGTGGACGACCTGGGCGCGGACTCGCTGGACCAGGTGGAATTGGTGATGGCGTTCGAAGAAGCGTTTGGCATCGAGGTGCCGGACGAGGACGCCGAGAAAATGACCACGGTGAAGGACGCCGTCGAGTACATTGATAAGCACGCCAAGTCAAAGTAAGCCCACGCATTCCGTGCCGCATCTAAACGTTCGTTACTCAGGGTTTGTAAAACAAACCCCGAAGCACTTTACCCTCAGGTTTCATGAACTAAACCCTGAAACCCTGACAGGAGCCTGGAAACCGTGACTCGCCGGGTAGTGGTAACGGGAGTTGGGCTGGTCTGCGCACTTGGCATCGGCACAGACGAAAGTTGGCAGAACCTCGTCGCGGGGGTTAGCGGCATTGGGCCGATCACTCATTTTGATCCGGCTGCGTTTGACTGCAAGATCGCCGGCGAAGTGAAGAACTTCGATCCCTTCCGCTGGATTGAGAAAAAAGAACTGAAAAAAATGGGGCGGTTCATCCAGCTCGCGCTCGCCGCAGCGGATGCTGCAGTGAAGCACGCCGATTGGGAACCCGAACAGTCGAATCTTGAAGAAGTGGGCGTCTACGTTTCTTCGGGAATCGGTGGGTTCGACATCATCGAACGCGAGCACGGGAAACTTCTTTTCGGCGGACCAAATAAGATTTCGCCATTTTTTATTCCGTCGGCAATCGTGAATTTGGCGTCGGGACATATTTCGATTCGTTATGGAGCGAAGGGGCCGAATTCGGCGACGGCGACGGCTTGTTCGGCTTCGGCGCATGCGATTGGCGATTCGTTCAAAATTATCGAGCGCGGCGCGGCGGACATGATGATCTGCGGCGGCACTGAGGCCACGATTACACCGATGGGTGTGGGCGGATTCGCCTCGATGAAGGCGCTCTCGACGCGCAATGATGATCCCGCGACCGCGAGCCGTCCGTTTGACGCGGACCGCGATGGGTTCATCGTGGGAGAAGGCGCGGGAATTTTGATTTTGGAGTCGCTGGAGCACGCAACGCAGCGCAACGCCCCGATTCTGGCCGAGATTGTTGGCTACGGAATGTCCGGCGACGCCTATCACATCACGCAGCCGGTGGAAAATGGCGACGGGGCGTTTCGCGTAATGCGTGCGGCGTTGAAAGACGCGAAGCTTTCTCCTGACGACATCAGCTACGTAAACGCGCACGGAACTTCCACGCCGATAGGCGACGTGATTGAAACCACGGCGATGAAGCGTCTGTTTGGCGAACGCGCAATCAACAAGAAGCTGCCGGTGAGCTCGACGAAATCCATGACGGGGCATCTTCTGGGCGGCGCGGGCGGACTGGAAGCCGGCATTAGCGTGCTGGCGCTGCGCGATCAGATTTTGCCTCCGACGATCAATCAATTCCACGCCGATCCGAAATGTGATCTGGACTACGTGCCGAACGTGGCGCGCAAAGCGACAGTGGATTATGCGCTCTCCAATTCGTTCGGATTTGGCGGAACGAACGCCGCGCTGATTTTCAAGCGCTGGGCAGGGAAGTAGTCGCCACACCGCCGAAAGTTTTACAAGTCAAGGGTAAGGAAAAATTCCCGTGAAAATTATCGTGTGCATCAAACAGGTGCCGGCAAAAGACGCGCCGCTGACGATTACCGGAAACTGGATCAAGGAATCGGATATCGGTTTTGAGATGAACGAACCGGACAGCTTCGCGCTGGAAGAGGCGCTGCGACTGAAGGAAAAGCACGGCGGCGAAGTGGTGGCGCTTTCAATGGGGCCCGAGCGCGTGAAGCAGACAATCAAAGAAGCGCTGGCGAAAGGCGCTGACCGCGGAATCCACATCGCGGACGATCAATTTGCACAGCTCGATCCGCTGGGTGCGGCAACCGCATTGGCGGCTGCTGTGAAAAATGAAAATGCGGATCTGATCTTGACGGGCTTGCAGAGCGACGACCAGGGATTTGGTCAAACCGGAGTGCTGCTGGCGGCGTTGCTCGATCGGCCGCACGCCGCGAACTGGAAGCGGGATGGTTTCAATGGATTGAGTGCCCGTTACCGGCTGTGCTTTCGATTCAGTCCGGCATCAACAAAGTACGATACGCGACGCTAAAGGGAATCATGGCGGCGAAGAAGAAGGAAATTGCTGCACTGACACGCGAGTCGCTGGGTGGGAAGAGCGAGCCGACACAAAAAGTAGAAAAGATTTATGTGCCGGTGAAGACGAAAAAGACTGAATTTCTGACGGGTACGCCGAAAGAAGTGGCCGCGAAGCTCGTGGAAAAGTTGAAATTTGAAGCGCGGGTGATCTGACCATGAAAATTCTAGTGATCACCGAGCAGCGCCAGGGCAAATGGAATAACACCAGTTTTGAGACGCTGGCGGCGGCGCAGCAGATTGCGTCGGCCTTGTCAGGCACGGTGAGCGCCGTGGTGGTCGGCAAGAGCGTCGACGCACTTGCAAACGATCTCGCAGGGAAGAATATCGCCGAAGTGCTGCAAATCGAACATGAACTGCTTGAATCGTACACGCCGGATGGATTTTGCGTTGCGCTGAAGCAAGTGATCGAGTCGGCGAAACCGCAACTGGTGCTGTCTCCGCATACCTATCAAGTGCGCGATTTTGCGCCGAAACTGGCTGCCATGCTTGGCAAGGGGATGATTGGCGATTGCATCGCCTACCGGCTCGAAGGCGGCAGGTTAGTATTCGTGCGGCAGATGTTCCAGGGAAAAACTGCGGCGGATGTGACGTTTTTAGGCGAAGGTCCGTGGTTCGCGTCATTTCAATCGGGATCGTTTCGCGCAGACCAGGTTGCCGCGAGCGAGGGCGGCGCGAAGCCGGTGAAACGCGTGACTGTGGAATTGAAAGCAGAGCAGATTCGAACCAAGCCGCTGGAGCTTTTCAAGGAAGCGAAATCGGCAGTGGATTTGACGCAAGCGCCGCTGATTGTGGCGGTCGGTCGCGGAATCAAGGCGTGCGAAAATATTCCGCAGGCAGAAGCAGTTGCGAAGGCCATGGGCGCGGAAATTGCAGCGTCGAGGCCAATTTGCGACGAAGGCTGGCTGCCGATGGAACGGCAGATTGGAAGCTCAGGGCAGACCGTTGCGCCGAAATTATATTTGGCGCTGGGAATCAGCGGCGCGATTCAGCACGTGGTTGGAATGAAGGGCGCGCGCACCATTGTTGCCATCAACAAGGACCAAAACGCCCCGATTTTTGAGATCGCAGATTACGGCGTGGTGGGTGACATTTTTGAGATTATGCCCGCGCTAGCAGAAGAGCTGCAGAAAGCAAAGTAGAGTGACCGTACAACGGGAACAGCTCGAAGCGGATGTGCTGATTGTGGGAGCGGGCCCGGCGGGATTGAGTTGCGCGCTGCATCTGGCGAATCTGATCAAGAAGCATAACGAGTCGGGCGCTAAGCCGGAACTGTCGGCGGAAAATATTTACGTGCTCGAAAAGGGGCGCGAAATCGGGGCGCACCAGCTTTCCGGCGCGATCATGAACCCGAAAGCGCTTGCGGAACTCGTGCCGGATTTCGAGAAATCCGCACCTCTGGACACTCCTGTAACGGACTCGGCAGCGCTCCTTTTTACGGGAAGGTCGTCATTTCGTTTTCCCGTCACGCCTCCGCCGTTCCAGAACCGAGGCAACTACGTTGTTTCGTTGAACAAAATTGTGAAGTGGCTCGGCGCGCTGGTGGAAGCCGCCGGCGTGAATGTTTTTAAGGAATTTGGCGGCGCGGAGCTAGTTTATGAAAATAGCGCTGTAGCCGGCGTCATCACCGAAGACAAGGGCCTCGACAAAAACGGCAAGCCGAAAGACAACTACACGCCCGGCTACGAATTGCGTGCGAAGGTCACGGTACTCGCCGAAGGAACGCGCGGCTCACTCACCAAGAAGCTTGTAGCCGAAAAGAAGCTCGACAACATCAATCCTCAGAGCTACGGCATTGGAATAAAGGAATTGTGGGACGTGCAGCCAGGCCGCATTGAACCGGGTTACGTGGCGCACACATTAGGCTGGCCGGTTTCGACCGATATGTATGGCGGCGGCTGGATTTACGGCCTAGCGAACAATCGCGTATCCATCGGGTTGGTGCTGGCGCTGGAATACGCAGATCCCCGCTTCGATCCCCACGCCGCGTTTCAAACGTGGAAAACGCATCCATTCTTGAGGAAGCTTCTCGACGGCGGAAAGTTGCTGCGCTACGGCGCGAAATCGTTGCCCTATGGCGGATGGTACGCGATGCCGCGCAATACCGTGGACGGCGCGCTGATCATCGGAGATTCCGGCAGTTTTCTGGATTCGCAGCGGCTAAAGGGTATTCACCTGGCGATGAAGAGCGGCATGCTGGCCGCAGAAACAATCTACCAAGCGCTGAAAACTGGTGACGCGAGCGCGAAAACACTTGGTGGGTTTCAAAGCCGCGTGGAACAGAGTTACATTCGCGATGAAATGTGGAAGGTGCGGAACTTCCACCAATCGTTTCAGCATGGAATGTTTCGTGGATTCATGCACACGGCGTTTCAGCAGATTACCGGCGGACGCGGCCTGATCGATCCGATGCGCGCGGAAGAGGGATACAAGCACAACAAGAAGATCGATGCCACGAAGCGTTCGCTGAACACCACGGAACGGTTCAAGGGCGACGGTAAACTCACTTTCGATCGCCTTACCGATGTCTACCATTCTGGTACGCGCCACGACGAGGACCAGCCATGTCATTTGCATGTGCTCGATACCAATATTTGCATTACGCGATGCGTGGAAGAGTACGGAAATCCGTGCCAATATTTTTGCCCTGCAGCTGTATATGAGATGGCGAAGGAGGTCGACCGCTCTGCGGTCGCCGGTGAAACAGAAAGGCTCCGTCTGAAAATTAATTTCGCGAATTGCGTGCATTGCAAGACCTGCGACATCGCCGACCCCTATCAGATTATTGACTGGGTCGTGCCCGAGGGTGGCGGCGGACCAAACTATGAAGGGATGTGATCATCCAGGAAGCATCTTCATCGCGAGGAAGTTGTAGCGGAGAATTCGCGCTTCCCGTAACTTCTCGCTCCCTTCAGGGTAGCAGCCCGTAAACTGCAAGCGTGTTCTGGCCCCCGATGTAGACCTTGCCATTCGCAATCGTGGGAACAGTGAACTTCACGGCGCTGCCGACATCAGTGCTGCTGTACAGCAATGTACCCAGATTCGTCGCATCGTACGCGTAAAGGCCCTGGCAGCCTGTGGGACACGATGTTTTGAACTGAGAATTGTCTAGTGCCCAAATGATTCCATTTGTCGTTCCCCTGGACGACACGGATGGCGTAGGACCGGGAAAGCCGAATTGCTGGGACGTTGTCGAGGTTGGAGATATCGAGAGAAGGCCTGAACCGCCGGCATTGAACGAAAAGGCGCGCACCGGGCCAACGGCACTACCGGTATAGATAGTTCCGTTCCAGTAAACAGCCGTTCCCAAGAGTGCTCCAATTTGGCCAGAAACCTCTTGAACAACATTGTTCGAAGCGCTGTGGTACCCACCTAGCGACGAACGGTCCACCAGGTACAGGTTTCCATCCTTGCCCGCTTGGACGATATCGCTCTTTGTAATCGAGTTCACGATGACATCGGGCAGCAATAGAACCCCGCCCGAGCCTTGGTCGGTGTCGTTTGCCTCCAGCGTCGCTTCGTCGAACGGAGTGAAAGAACTTGCTACGGGGAAAGTACCGCCGCTCGGCGGTCCCACTCTTACACTGCTGTCCCCGTAATTCGAGCCGCCCGAATTCGCGTCGAACGTTCCATTTCCGGTGGCCAAGTAGATGTTGCCGCTTGAGTCCGCGGCCGGGCCGCCGCCGGACATCCAGATACCTCCCAATGCGCCGTTCGGAGTAAGATTCAGCACGCCATCCTGGACTAACGTCGAGGCGTTGTAAGAAATCAGCCAGCCATGATACTGGAAGTTATCACAGTGGGACGCCCAAGTAATAATCACGTGGCCATTTTCCAGCAGCAGAGCAGGCCGTTGGTTGTGGATCGCTGCATCGAAATTGAGAGTGCCGCCGCTGCTTCCGCCGCCGGTTCCAGGAAACGTCGCAGAAATATCAACCGGCCCTGAAAGCTTTTCGCTTCCCGTCGCCAGATCCAATGCGTGCAAGTGCTGATGGTAGGTCGTGGTGCCACTCGTAGTTCTAGATTTAGTCACCACGTAGATGGTCTTGCTGCCCAAATCGATCACCGGAGTTCCCACGATACCGATATCCGGCTGCAAGTCGTCACAGAGCATGGCCGTGCTGTCTACCCACGTCTGCCCGGCTGGATTGAGGTTTTTCGCACCGCCCCAAACGTTCAGGCAGCTCGCGCTATCCGCGTCGAACGCGTACATCGTGTTGTGTTGCGTAGCGACGTAAACCACGTTATGAGCAACGCCGGAGATGGAAACCTTCGCTGCCCACAGAGGTTGCGCATAAACAGGAGCATCCACTGCGCAGGAGAATAGTTTTCCAAAGTTTGTCGAATTTACGGCAGTGGCGCCTGATGTCGCAAGCGCCTGCTCCTGCAAATTGGCACCCTGGCGCGAATTGCCATTCAGGTAAGTCGTAACGCCCGCCAAGTCAGTGACGCCGACGGTTGCAGTCGCGGCCTTCGTGCCATCCGCAATACTCGTGGCTGTGATCGTGACCACGCCTGCGGATGCCGGAGCTGTGAAGGTAACAGCATTTCCCGAGGTACTGGTTGCCGGAGCGAAACTGCCGCCCCCGTTCGATGACCAATTCACACCCTGATTTCCGGTGTCGTTCGCGAGTGTCGCCGTTATCGACAGCGTTTGCGAGGTGACCAAACCGCCGCGCCTCGGGCTGACACTTACCGTGATGTTTGATCCGCCGGAACCGGACGTGGTTGCCGTTGCAGTGTTGGAGTAGTTGCTCAGATTTCCCGCGGCGTCAGTGGCACGCACGCGATAGCTGTAAGACGTGGACGCGGTGAGCCCAGAATCTGAGAATGTTGTGGCGTTGGCACCATTGGTGGTGCCAATCTGTGCGAAATTTGTGCAACTCGCGCCGGTGCAGCGTTCAACGCGGTAACTGGTTACGGCGACGTTGTCAGTGGAGGCCGCCCAGATCAGTCCGATTTGCGTACTGGATGAAGCCGTCGCAGCCAGGCCCGACGGTGCCGTGGGAGCAGTCGTATCGGAGGCCGTCAAGGTGGTTGCGGAGGCGATGTTCGAATAGTTGCTGAGGTTTCCTGCAGCGTCTGCGGCGAGGACACGATAGCGGTAAGCAGTAGAGGCCGTAAGCCCGGAGTCCGGGAACGTGGTTAGCGTCGTAGTGCTGCCAATCTGTGCGAAATTTGTGCAACTCGCGCCGGTGCAGCGTTCAACGCGGTAACTGGTTACGGCGACGTTGTCAGTGGAGGCGGCCCAGGTTAGTCCGATTTGCGTTGTGGATGAAGCCGTCGCAGCCAAGCCCGACGGTGCCGTGGGAGCAGTCGTATCGGAGGCCGTCAAGGTGGTTGCGGAGGCGATGTTCGAATAGTTGCTGAGGTTTCCTGCAGCGTCTGCGGCGAGGACACGATAGCGGTAAGCAGTAGAGGCCGTAAGCCCGGAGTCCGGGAACGTGGTTAGCGTCGTAGTGGTGCCAATCTGTGCGAAATTTGTGCAACTCGCGCCGGTGCAGCGTTCAACGCGGTAACTGGTTACGGCGACGTTGTCAGTGGAGGCGGCCCAGGTTAGTCCGATTTGCGTTGTGGAAGAAGCAACTGCCGCAAGGCCGGACGGAGCAGTCGGCGCAGTCGTATCGGGGGCCGAACTGATCGCAACCGTGGCGGATGCCGACTTCGTCGGATCGGCTTGCGAAATTGCCGAGACGGTCAGAGTAGCGGGATTCGGCACGGCGGATGGAGCTGTATAAAGACCCGAAGCCGAAATGGTTCCGTGAGTAGAATCGCCGCCGGTGACGCCGTTCACTTGCCACGTTACCGCCGTGTTGGTTGTGTTTGTAACTGTGGCGGTGAACGGTTGAGTCTTGCTGGTAACAACCGATGCGACTATCGGAGAAATCGAGATCACAACGGGATTCTGGGATGCCGTGATCGTCACGGTTGCGGACGCGGACTTTGTGGGATCAGTCTGCAAGACGGCCGAGAGGGTCACAGTAGCGGGATTTGGCACGGAGGATGGAGCGGTGTAAAGGCCCGAAGCTGAAATGATTCCGTGAGTGGAATCGCCACCTGTGACGCCATTCACCTGCCAGGTTACCGCGGTGTTCGTCGCGTTCGTGACCGTAGCGGTGAACGGTTGAGTTTTAGTCGTGACAACTGAAGCGGCGGTCGGAGAAATGGAAATCGTGACAGCAGGTGGATCTTGCTTGACAGAAACAGAGTTGGATGCGCAGCCTTGCAGGAAGAAAATAAAAATCAAGGGAAGGACGAAAAAGAACGGAACTGGACGCAGCTCTAGCGAACGCCGAGTTATTCTCAAGTACATTCTCCGGCAGTCGTAATCACGACTGGTGATACACAGAACGAAAGGTTGGCAGGCTGGAGGAGGGCACCACCCTCTCGAGGACGAGTAAAAAATAGCACGAATCCTCGTATTTTGGACACGAGGGAACCAAAATATATATCAAAGGTTCGTAAATACTTAAAGACCTTCGAAGTTAACAGTGCGATAAATCCTGGTGATTACGAACTGGGCGTCCACAGGCTCTTTAGGAAGGTCTTAACACGATCAACGACAGACGCGCTTGCAGCGGGCGCAGTTTTGCTAGGCGGTTGCTCCGTTTTTGCTTTCGCGGCAGTTAGCGAGGCCGCTGGCAGCGGGTCGCCTTCCACGCGACTCTGGAAGATAAGTGTGGGCCGCACGCGCACCCGCCGTACCAGCACGATCAGTTTCGGATCGGGCTCGTCCTGGACTTTGGCAGTGGAGTCATAACGAAGTGGCGGCATAAAGATCTGGTAGGTTGGCTCAACGGCCGGGCCCTTGCCGAGATCTGGCGCCGGAGGATTCACGGCAGCTTTCAGCGTTGGTTGTCGAGGCGCGGCGTTCTTCTTCAGATCTTCACTACTGGCAAGCAGACTTATCTCCGGTCCGATTGGGTTGGGCGAAC
>QHYO01000297.1 GCA_003224135.1 Acidobacteriota bacterium
CTCTCGCCAAGCTTGAAGGCGGACACTCTGCTTACGTATTTACTTCTGGCATGGCCGCTATTGATGCTGTCTTTCGCCTTCTCCGTCCTGGCGACCACGTTGTCCTTTCTGAAGCCGTCTACGGCGGTGTCTTTAGAATCGCCACGCAGCTTCTTGTTCACTTTGGACTCGAATTCAGCTTCGTCGACACCTCGTCACCCGAGCTCGTCCTCGCCGCCATGCGCGCAAACACTCGCATGCTCTACATCGAAACGCCCACGAACCCGACTCTTCGCATCACCGACATCGCCGCGATGGCAAAACTCGCCACCGAGCGCAATGCCCTGCTCGTCGTCGACAACACGTTTCTAAGTCCTTATTTGCAGAATCCGATCGCGCTCGGGGCGCACATCGTCGTTCACTCCATGACGAAATATCTCAATGGCCACAGCGACTCTACCGGTGGCTGCGTTGTTCTCACGCGTCCTGAAGATGCCGAGAAAATTTATTTCATCCAGCGCTCCGCCGGCGCTGGCCTTGCTCCCATGGACTGCTTCCTGGTCTCCCGAGGCATCAAGACCCTCGCCGTCCGTATGCTCCAGCACAATGCCAACGGTATCGCCGTTGCTCGACATCTCGACGCACACGCGAAAGTTCGTAAAGTGTATTACCCGGGGCTTCCTTCTCACCCGCAGCACGATGTTGCCCGCAAACAGCAGCGCGGACCCGGTGCCATGCTCAGCTTCGATCTCGGCAGCCTAGAAGCCGCTCGCCGTTTCCTCAATCAAGTCAAGATCTGCGCTCTGGCCGAAAGCCTCGGCGGTGTCGAGTCGCTCATCTCTCTTCCGGCATTAATGACCCACGCCTCCATGCCCAAAGAAGTCCAGGAACGCATCGGCATTACCGACGGCCTCGTCCGCCTCTCCGTAGGCATCGAAGACCTCGAAGACATCATCGCCGACCTCGACCAGGCACTCCTCTACGTCTAACTTGTAACTGGCGCCGAAGAGTGTTTGAAAACGAGACAGAAATCAATGCAAGGTGCTTGCAACTCGGAAGCCCCACTCCAGCTCTAGCAGCTTAGAAGCGGAAGCGGGCAAGAGATGGCGTTAGGCGCGCCTCCGGGGGCGACGCTCGACAAATACCGAACAACCACGCCAGATATTTTTTCGATCCTGAATCCACTCGCAACACGAGGAATTCCGGCACTTCGTAGCTGTGCATCCGCGAGACTTCTGCTTCCAACGCCTTCAACCGTCGCGAAGTCGTCTTGATCACTAACAAAAATTCTCTAGCACGTTCGACATTTCCCTTCCATCGATATACAGACTCGACTGGCGCAGAAATCACATTCACACAAGCCACGAGCCTGCTCCGTACCACAGAACGTGCGATCTTCCGAGCCTCAGCCAGACTTCCGCAAGTCACCAGCACTACTTTTGCGTTTTCTCTTTGCGCCATTTCCTTCTCCGCTGCCTCTTTGCACGTTGCGTCTGAAGGGCTACACTAGCCCCACTATGAGCGCTTCTCCATCTTTGACGGTTTCTCCAATCAAATTCGGAACATCCGGCTGGCGCGGGCTTATCGCTGATGATTTCACGTTCGCATCCGTCCGTCTCGCGGTCACCGCCATCGCCGAACACCTCAAAGCAAAGTCCGCCAAGCCCACAATCCTGGTAGGTTACGACACCCGCTTCTACTCCGAGGAATTCTCCGCACTCGCCGTAGCGATTCTCGAGCAATATGGCATCCGCGCTCTTCTCTGCGACACGTTTACTCCGACACCTGCCGTCGCTTACGAAATCCAGCGCAGCAAACTCGATGGCGCCATCAATTTCACAGCCAGCCACAATCCGGCGCAGTATCACGGCCTAAAATTCTCTTCGTCGGATGCGGGACCGGCTCTCCCCGAGGTCACCATGGATATCGAAGCGCGCGCCGCAAAGCTTTTCGCTCGCGGAGGCGTGCCGCCAATCAAAGAACAGTCCGCACCGGCGGAGAAAATCAATCTACGCGAAAACTATCTCAAACGACTCGAACAGCTCGTCCGCTTCGACATTCTGGCGCAGGCCAAGACCAAATTCGCGGTAGACGCTCTCCACGGCTGCGGCACCGGCTACCTCAACAAAATCCTCGCCGACCATGGCGTCTCGGTCGAAACCATTCGTGCCGACCGTGACGTTCTCTTCGACGGCACCGGCCCCGACGTCAGTGAAGGAAATCTTGCCCCACTTCGTAACGTCGTTCTCTCATTAAAGGCCACGGCAGGTCTGGCGACCGATGGCGACGCCGACCGTTTCGGTATCGTCGACTCGGACGGCGCATGGATCCAGCCCAATCTAATCCTCGCTCTCGTCTACGATTATCTCGTCGAATCTCGTGGATGGAACTTGCCCGCCGCCCGCAGCGTCGCAACATCTGAACTCCTCGACGCCGCGGCAAAATCCCACGGACAAACCATTTTCCAGACGCCCGTAAGAAAGCGCCGGCCTCACCATTCGCGGCCACATTCCTGAAAAAGACGGCATCCTTGCCTGTCTGCTCGTCGCGGAAATGATCGCCGCACGCAACGCTTCCATCAGTGAACAAATTCAGCAACTCTTCAAGAGGGTTGGCCGGTCTTTTGCTCCCACGCGCGAAAATCTTCATCTCACCGACGAACAAAAATCGCTGGCCATTCAAAAATCCAAAACCGACGCGTCAACAATCCTGGGCCGCAAGGTGAAATCCATCGATCGCACTGACGGCGCAAAATTCGCGTTCGACGACGGCTCCTGGATGCTTCTTCGCCTCTCCGGTACTGAACCGCTACTTCGCCTTTACGTTGAAGCCGAAACTCCGACCGCTTCCGCTAAACTCGTTCGCGAAGCTACGGACTGGATTTTAAAGAGCTGATCTTCGATGTCCCGACAAACAAGAATGCCTGAACAATCAAGAATCTCCGTTCTTTGGTCGCAATACGGGCGCGCCATCCTCGTCCTTTGCGTCTTTGCGCTGTTCATCCACGACATTTTTGGCACTCACGGCTTTCTCGCCATGCGCCGCACCAAACTCGAAATCGAGCGGGTTCAGAAAGACATCAACCGCCTCGCCAGAGAAAACGCCGAGCTTTCCGACGAAGTAAAATCCCTCAAGACCGATCCCCACAAAATCGAATCCATCGCCCGCGACGAACTTGGCCTGGCCAAGCCAGGCGACGTCATCATCAAAATTCCTCAATCCCAACAGCAGCCGAAATAATCGTCCATTTACGGGCACGGGTTCGATTTCGAATTTCGCTTTTCGCGCGTCTCTCGCTACCCAACCAGTTCCCGACGCGCACTCCACCGCGTCCGCGCCACCGACAACCCGAGCATTGCGGCGAAAATAACCACCAGTCCCGCCGTCGCCGCCGCCCACCCGCACTTTCCCTTCGGCAAAATCGACAATCTTCCATACACAAATTCGATATGCACCCAATACACCAACAATGATGTCCGTCCCAGCTGCTCCACAGGACTGAATCCCAATTGCGCCAATCCCCAGCGGTACCACGCGTATGCCAGACTCAAAATCACCAGCATCACTCCGCATCGCGCCAGAAAAAAATTC
>QHYO01000295.1 GCA_003224135.1 Acidobacteriota bacterium
TATCAAAATGGTGTCGATGATGATGTTGTTGGCGCGAAATAGTTCGGCTTGATCCCCATCGATGTGTTCCCATCAAGGCTGGCGCCTGCCTCCCAGGCAGATGATTACGATTGAGAGGAACATCTGCGTGCACCGAAACCGGCGCAGTCATGGCGAAGACCGTGATTTAGCTTCTGATTTGAGAGAAAGAGTTCTTTTCCAAGACTTTACTAGGATGCCCGACCAGGATGCCCGGCGAGTCCGCGCAGCCACGCGTCGATTGCGGAGTGCTGCTCGGCATCCATCTCTTCAAACAGCACGCCCATGACGAAAATTCCGCAGCCGCCGCCAGAATGCATGTAGAGCACTTTGCCGTGCAGTTCGCATGTGCTCATGCCATCGCAGATGCGGAGACGTAATTTCGTACGAACGGGAATGGGTTCGAGCGTATCGATATAGCAACCGCGCGAGCTCAATTCGGCCAGCTGCGCGCGAAGCCCCGTTCCGTCGCGAAGGGTAACTTCGGCATCTGCGAAAAACGAGAACCGCGGATTGGCGCGCCTTGTTGGATAGGGGCCTTCAGCCATGGTGTCACTCCAGTCCGTCAACGTCGCAATTCATATGAATTCATCATAGAGAACTGCAGCGCGTCACATCCAGACGTTTGTGCTCATTGATCGCCGAAAGAGATAACGCTGCCCATCTGGATGGCGTGCCCATCGAGATTCCGAGTTGAGCGGCCGACTTAAAGTGCGTGAATTGTGTAGGTTAACAGCAAATACTTTTGTGGCTCGATGCATCCCCTGTTGAGAAGGCACAAGCGCAAGCGACACCCATGTATACAACCGGCTAATAATCCCTCGGCGGCGTCCTGCAAAACAAGTACGAATGACCCATTTTGAAACACTTGGCATTTTGCCAAAAATTGATAGTACTGAGAGTTCTAAAACTGAACTTGAAGCTGCCCGCTCGCTGGAAAGCGACGAGGCTATGGAAGTCGCGCGGAGGCGACGATATGTCGTTAGACACGCTTGATCAGGCCACCGTGGACAGTCTTCCGCACGTGAGGGATGTCTATGAAGCGTATGGCGTCCAGGTCAATGCGCTGTCAGTTGGCGAAATCTTTGCCCTCTACGAGCACGCGGGTTTCCTGTATCCCGATAAAGCTGCGCGCCTTTTTCCACATTTGGAGCAGGTTCGGGACAACTGGCGGCGGATGTTGCGTGCCGACGACTCTCTCCTGTATGTCCTAACCGCCGGAGACAAGAAACGCGGGCGCGCGTCGCTGGCAGTTTGGCGGACGACGCATCACGGCTGGATGTCGCAGCACCTTGTTTCCGAAAACAATCCTCACGCATCCCGCGCGGTGATGCTTGCCGCGGCGGCCGCAACGATTCGCAAGGGGCGCGATCTATCCGCACAGAATTGGTTTCGACCAGAGAACCGATTTCCCGCACGCGTGTTCGGTTCGATGGTGCAGACGATTGGAGAGTCTCTTTCGTCGGTGCAGAGGCATGCGTATTTTGCACTACCGAAGACACTGTCGCTGCCGACGGAAAACCGAATTCGCGTTGTGCCTTACGACGCTTCCCATCAAGAGGCACTTTTGGAAATCGCCGCTGCGGCGCGGGGCAGCATTTATATCGCGGCCGAAGAATTGGAACAAGATGTCGAATTCAATGCCGTAGACGAGCTGTATCGCCGCGTAGGGCTGCGGCGAACGCGACACGTGTGGCTAGCCTACCGGGCACATAAAGAGGAAGTCGTTGGGGCGGCGATTGCTTATCGCGGACCTTTGGGCGTGAATTTCAGCTATCTGGAAAATCGCTGCGACCTGCTGTTGCACCCGACGCTCCCTGAAGCGGAAGTGTCCGAGGCAGCAGCTGCCCTTCTAACCGCGTCTGCGGAAGCCTATCGCGATTTCGAACTAGAAGAAATTCCCGTAATTGCGGAGGAAATGGCGACCCACGTCCTATACAAGTTGGGAGCGGAGTTTCTCCGCCACTATTGCCAAGGAATCTGGCTCAAGGATGGGCACCCTCGGTTCTATCGGCACGTCGACGGTTTCTATACAAGATTGTTGGCGCGCATGGAGAAGCATGAGCTGCAAGCTACGCTGGCAGGTCAGGAACGGTGATGAGTAAAGGCACGGCAACGGCGGATTACATCATGGAAGATCCGCGCGAGGCGATGCGCCTCGAGCTGAAG
>QHYO01000296.1 GCA_003224135.1 Acidobacteriota bacterium
ATATGCCGGTAGCAATTCATGTGTCCGATCCTGTCGCGTTTTTTACCCCCACAGACCGCTTTAACGAACGCTACGAGGAGCTCAGTAACCATCCGGACTGGTCCTTCTATGGTGGGGACTTTCCCAGCAACGCAGAACTGCTCGAGGCGCGGAACCGCGTATTCGCGAGACATCCCAAAACACAATTCATCGTTCTGCACGTCGGCAATTTTTCCGAAAATTTGCAAAATGTTGCCGAAAATCTGGACCGCTTCTCCAATATGACCGTAGACACGGCAGCGAGGGTCGGAGAATTAGGGCGTCAACCCCGCACGTCTCGAAAATTCTTTGAAAAGTATCAGGATCGCATCCTTTTTGGCACCGATGCGACGCCGCACGGAGAGGCATTTCCACAGCAGGTGTTTAACGACAAACTTTATGAGATTTATTACCGGTTCCTTGAAACCGACGACGAGTATTTTGATTATGCCCCGGCTGATATTCCGCCGCAGGGCCGCTGGCGGATCTACGGCGTACATCTGCCTGACTCGATATTGCAAAAGGTTTATAACGGCAATGCCGCACGGTTGCTGAATATCGCCGGCTAGCTTTTCCGAGCTTGCTTGCCCCCGACACCCGAATGACTCACTACCTTGAGCCGTTTGGCGCTCGCTGGCGCTTCACCGCGTTCTACACCTCGATGACTTCGATGCCCCGCTTGCGAAGACCGGCGGTAAATTCCTGTGGCGCTCGATTGTCGGTGATCAGGCGCTGGATTTTGTCGTAAGGACCAATCCTCGAAACGCTTCTTCGCCCCAATTTGCTGAAATCGGTCACCACGTTCACTTCCCTCGCCGAGCGGATCATCACGTTATTCAGCTGTGCTTCCAGCAGATCCGGAGTGGAAGGGCCGTTCTCAAGGTCAAAACCATCCACTGCCAGGAAAAGACGGTCCGCGTGAAACTCATTGAGCATTGCCTCTGCATGCGGGCCAACAAAGGAGCAGGCCACAGGTCGCAGCAATCCGCCGATCATGATCACGGAAAATCCAGATAGATCCGCAAGCTCCACGGCGATGTTCAGCGCGTTGGTGATGACCGTAAGCGATGGTGTTTTCATTCTTTTCAGATGGCGAGCGATCTCCGCGGTAGTTGTTCCCGAGTCGAGAATGACCGTTTCGCCAGGCTGAATCAGTTCTGCCGCGGCCCGGCCGATGCGGATTTTCTCCTCGTGATGAAGCGTCTCTTTCGTGCGCAGCGGATAATCCTGGGTGGCTTCAAGACTCCGCACTGCGCCGCCATGCGAGCGCACCAGCGCTCCGATCGACGCAAGAGCGTCCAGATCGCTGCGAATGGTCACAGCGGAAATAGAAAACCGCTTCACCAGGTCCGCGACCGTAACCTGGCCCTCTTGGTCCACTAAATCGAGCACATTGCGGCGTCGTTGTTCGGTAAGAAGTCGAGCTTTTGGGGTCATTCACCTTTCCGTGGCCCACAAGTATAGAATTCCGGCAGGCGTTTCGTCAAAGAGAAAAGCAAGTATTGCGCCTGCTATACTTTCGTCTGCTTTCTTTTGGTGATTAATTCTGTTCTTTCTTGTTGCGTTTACTTTCTCCGTATGTTACATCCTTTTCAGAGTTCTTCGGAGGTGTCCTTTGAAGCGCAGCACTGCGTCAATTTGCGTCATTTTTCTTCTAGGCCTCTTTCTCTCCGCGACTTCCACTGCCTTTGCGCAGGGAAATCTGGGCGCCATCACCGGTACCGCACAGGATTCCAGCGGAAGTGTAGTTCCCGATCTCCCCTTCACCATCACCAACGTGGAAACGGGTGTGAAATGGAGCGCTACCACCAGCAGCGCCGGCTATTATCGGCTCGCAGTTCCCCCGGGCACGTATCGATTGGAAGCGCGAAAACAAGGCTTCAAGACGCAAGTGACGGACAACATTATTGTGCCGGTCGCGCAGGTCGTCACGGTCGATTTCACGCTCCAGGTGGGCAGCCAAGCGGAAACCGTCGAGGTTACCTCGGCCGCGCCGCTGCTGACTCCTTCCAGTTCCGAAGTCAGTTCCTCTGTCACCGCTCAGGAATTTGAGACTTTTCCGATCGAAGTGAGCGACGGTGGACGCCAACTTCAAACCTTCATTTTTACCAGTCTTCCGGGAACGGTCGGCGATACATTTGCCGGTTCCATCAACGGCGGCCAGCTATTCAGCCATGAAATTCTAATTGACGGCGTCACCATCGGCCGTTACGACCTCAGCGGCGGCAGCTTGGATGAATTCAGCCCCGGCACCGACGCTATCGGCGAATTCAAAGTGCAGACCTCCAACTATTCCGCCGAGTACGGCGAAACCGGTGGCGGTATCGCCAATTTCAGTTACAAGTCCGGTACCAACGATTTCCATGGAACGCTTTTTGAATACAACAAGAATCCCGTGTTTAACGCCGCGGGCGCGGTGGTAAACGCAAATCCGGGCACTCCCAAGGACAACGAAAAGGAAAACAACTTCGGGGGGTCAATCGGCGGTCCCATCAGAAAAGATCACACCTTCTTCTTTTTCAACTATGAAGGGGATCGCTTCCGGAGCTTTGCTCTTGCCGGGAAAATGACCTTGCCCACCGCTGCTATGAAGAACGGCGATTTCAGCTCTTGGCTGGGTGATCAGATTGGCACCGATGCGCTGGGCCGTCCGGTGTTTGAAAACGAGATTTATGATCCAACCACCACCCGGAGTGTGACCGCTGGACAGGTCGACCCTGCGACCGGCCTGACCGCCAACGCCGACGCGGATATCCGCGATCCCTTCTCATCCGGCGGCAAATTGAACGTAATTCCCGCTGCTCAGTTCGGCACTGCTTCTTCCGCTCTTATCTCGCTCCTTCCCGATCCTCCGTTGCCCGGAAATAGCAATAACACGCTGAGGCTCAGCGGTTGCTGCCCAATTCTGTCACGCAACGCATATACCGGTAAGATCGATCACGTGCTTACCAGCAAGCAGAAGTTATGGGGATCCTTTACTTGGAATCATAGAGATCGCTACAACCGGAACAACAGCAGGACCTTCCCGCCTTTCCCCGGGCAACCGATGAACCCCGTGAAGCGCCAGACCGTTCGTGGTCCGCAGGTTCGCATCGCGCATTCCTGGACCATCAGCAGCCGCAGCGTGAACGAGTTTTCCGTGGGTTACAACCGTTTTAATAACTTGAATAACATCACCCTCTTTGCGCTTCACCGGACATGTTCCGGTCGCCCCGCTTTTCGGCGTCGGCTGCAAAAACGTTGATCCTTCAGAGAGTTATGTGTACCAGGATACTTTTAGTCACCTGCAGGGCAAGCACAGCCTGAAGTTTGGTGCTGAGATCCGCCGCTATCGTTACAACACTTTTGAACCCGGTCCTCTCTCGGGTGATTTCACGTTCACCGACCGCGAAACCTCGCTTCCAGGTTTCACATCGGACACCGGGCATCCTGTCGCCAGTTTCATCCTTGGCGCGGTTGACAGAGGGAGTCGCTCCGTTTACACCACCGAGCCGGGCTATCGCGCTGGCTTGTTCGCCTTTTTCGTTCAGGACGATTTTAAGGTCACACCGAAGCTGACCCTCAACCTTGGCCTCCGCTGGGAGATTCCTTTCCCCCAGAAAGAAGTGTTGGACCGGGAATCCGGATTCGATCCGACCGCTCCGAATCCCGGCGCCGACAATATTCCCGGAGCGCTGGTTTTCCTGGGCCATTGTCCAACCTGCGTTCACCGCGACTCCTTCCAGGACTGGTATTTCAAAGAGTTGGGCCCTCGTATCGGCCTTGCTTATCAGTTCCAGAAGAATCTCGTGTTCCGCGGCGGTTACGGCATATCCTATGGCCCACCCATCGAAAACAACTTTGGCAGCCTGAATCTCTTTGGCTTCAACAGCGGCGTATCGCTCACCAGGGGTACTTCCGCTACTGGCTTCTCTCAGGATCCGGTCATCTATCTGACCAACCTTGCTTCGGCTCCGTTGCCAGCGGCGGCTCAGGTCGGTGTTCCCGCTTTTACGGGAACTCTTCCCAATCGTGATCCTGCGTCCGCCAATGGACAAACACTTGACTTCATGCCGAGGAATGGTGCGGCGCAGCCCTACGTCCAGAACTGGAGCGCCGGATTCCAGTATCTGTTCCCGCATGACGTCATGATCCAGGCCGATTACGTCGGCTCCAAAGGCACTCGGCTTCTCAACGGTTATTTCGGCCAGTGGTTCAATCAGGCTCCGTCGAAGTACATGGCCTTGGGTGATATCCTCGCGGACGATTTGGCCGCTGACTTGGCGGATCCCGTCAATGGGCCGATCCTGGCCAGTTTCGGCGTCACTCGGCTACCTTATCCTGATTTCGAAAATAACAATTACGATACAAGCGTGGCTGCCGCGCTGCAGCCGTTTCCACAGTATTCGGGGCTCGTGAACAACTACCCGACCTTTGGTAACTCTACGTATCATTCTTTGCAGCTCATGGCGCGCAAGACTGCACCGCACGGCTTGAGCCTCATCGCTGCTTACACCTTCTCTAAAACTCTCACGGACACCGATAGCGCCCTCTCTCTTTCCGGCGGCCAGATTGTTCAAGACTTCTACAACCGCAGGGCAGAGAAGGCCATCGCCAGTTTCGATTTCCCGCACGTTTTGAAACTGACCTGGATTTATGAGCTGCCTTTCGGGCGTGGCAGGAAATGGCTGAATAACGGCGGCGGGCTCGACCGCCTGGTTTCTGGTTGGCAGGTTACCGCCATCCAGAACTACTCGTCTGGCCATCCGTTGGTCATCTTCGATGACTCGTTGACTCCAGGTATTCAAATGAATGGCATACGAGCGGACCTCGTTCCCGGCGTCCCACAAACCGTTGCAACCCACGGATTGGATCTGGCAAACGGGACTCAGTACTTGAATCCCGCTGCCTTCACGGACCCACCGTTGTCACCGATCAATGCCTTTCCCTTGCGCCCCGGAAACTCGCCCGGTTTCCTGCCGCATACCCGCGGTCCGCGCCACAGCAACGAGGACTTTGGAATTATCAAGAACACGCACATCACAGAACGAACCACGCTTCAGTTTCGGGCCGACATGTTCAACGTTTTCAACCGGGTCGGACTCGGCGATCCCGATACCGATCTTGCAGATGGGCCGGGCACATTTGGCGTGATTTTCGACCCCGCGCACGGTGGGCGCGTCATTCAACTCGCGTTGCGGCTCAACTTCTAGTACCGTGCGTTGCGGTCCTAGTCCGCGAACGCAAATATTTTGAACGCGGTCGAGGGCGGACCTGAGTTCGCCTAAAACACCCGGATCCGAGCGTGACGCTCGGTATCTACTCGCAGGTGATCGGCGATTCGCAGCGCCGAGCGGTTGAGAATCTAGCCGGGATTTTGGACTATCTTGGACTACAAACCACACCGGAGACCGAATCAATTCAATCACTTAGATGGAGCGGGAGATGGGAATGAACCCAATCTGTCTTTGGAGTGACAAAGATGGTTTTACTCAGAATTCTTACGCTTCTCACGATCGCGGCTTCTGCCGTTGCAGCCGGTATTGGGGATGTGGCGACCAGCACGGAAGCGTCGGACGATGTTGCGATTAGTACTGATCCAGTGACTCCATTTTGGAGTCAGACGCAGCCCATCTTTGCGGAAAAGGACAAGAAGGGACGGCCGCTTCCTGGTTATCGCACTGAGGTACGTTCGCGTTGGACCGAGAAGAATCTCTATTTCTTGTTTAGCTGTCCTTATGAAAGATTATTTTTGAAGCCTAACCCAACTACAGCAACCGAGACCAATGAACTTTGGAATTGGGATGTGGCGGAGGTTTTCATAGGCTCGGACTTCAAGAACATTCGCCGTTACAAGGAATTTGAAATATCACCCCAGGGAGAATGGATAGACCTCGACATCGATTTGACGAAACCGCATCACGAAGAAGGCTGGACCTGGGACTCCGATTTTCAGGTTGCAGCGCGCATCGATGAAAAAAGCAAAATTTGGTATGGCGCCATGAAAATTCCCTGGACGGCTTTGGGCGAACTTTCGCCGGCGCCTGGTAAGACATTCAGAGTCAATTTCTTCAGAAGCCAGGGAGAGCTCGCCAGCCGCAAAAACATTGCGTGGCGGCCCACGATGAGCGATACCTTCCACGTGCCCGAACGATTTGGTTTGTTGCGCCTTGTTCGGCATCGATAACCCTGCTCGCAACAATTGCATGCAGGATCCGTTCAGCAATAATGTTGAAAGTGGTCGATGAAAAGGACCGTGCGGCCTATTGGCACGGAAAGAAAAGCGGGTGTCGTCGTCGGCAAGATGGCCGGAACAGAACGTGTCATCTCCACGGGCTTCGCCGACACCGGAAAAGGTGGGCTGTGATTCTCAAGAAATTTCCAGACAAAAAATCCCTGGCCTCGGCTGCCGCCGGCCGCGCTGCAAATATTATTCGCGATTCTATCGCAGTGCGCGGCAAGGCTCGCATCATCGCAGCCACGGGGGCATCACAATTTGAATTTCTTGACGCGCTGACCAAGGTGGCGAAAATTGATTGGGGACGCGTCGAAATGTTCCACCTGGACGAGTACATTGGTATTCCGGAAACGCACCCCGCAAGCTTCTGTAAGTACCTGCATGAGCGCCTTAT
>QHYO01000298.1:0-4154 GCA_003224135.1 Acidobacteriota bacterium
GGGAGTTTCTTTGTTTTGATGCCGGTGACGTTCGCGGAGTAACGGAATTTCTTCCCCGCGAGCTTCTCATCCGGATAGTCGGCCGGATAGTCAACGTCAAATTCCTTGTGATCGCCGATGTTCGCGCCACGCAAGTTCTCGTTGAACGGCTCCATGGTCTCTTCGGCGCCGATGTGACAGAGCACGCTGTCTGCCTGTAGCGGCTCGCCGCCGTCCTCCGGGGTTCCGATCAGCTTCAATTGTGCAAAGTCGCCGTTCTCAACGGGTCGCCCTTCTGCGGGAGCAAATGCCGCCGCCCGTTCCCGAGTCTCCTCAAGCGCTTTGTTTACGTCTTCATCCGTGATGTCCATCGCCGGCATTTCGATCTCGAGACCCTTGTACGAACCCAATTCAAAGTCCGGCAAAACGTCAAACACTGCGCGGAACTTCAGCGGCTGGCCCTCATTAAAGTCCAGTTTGTCAACCTGCGGCTGTGACACCGGATTCAGTTTCTGCTCTGCCACGGCCTTTTCCACTTTTTCCGGTACCAGCGACTGTAGCACTTCGCCCTTGATGTCCTCCGCGAACCGCCGTTTGATCAGTGCCACTGGCGCCTTCCCAGGACGGAAGCCAGGAACCCGCGCAACGCGCGCAATCTCTTTCGCCACGCGTTCTGTTGCCTTCGTTACGTCTTCGGCGGGAATCTCCAGTTCCAGCTCACGCCGGCAAGTTGCTTCAGCCATGCCACATTCCTCATTTCTATCGGGTAGTTTCTGTTCAGGGCAAATCAGGTAAGACGGGCGAGAAGTTACCCTGCAAATCGAAGTACAAGTATAAGTTAGGCCGCAAACCCGGTCAATTCAGAGCCGTCCATTCGCTATGTTCACGAACTCCGCCGAATTTGCAAATCGTACCTAGGAAGGCGGCATTTTTGGTTACACTGACTCGTTCCTACGGAGAGCGCGTCTTGAAGAATTCAGCGGTCATGCTCGTTCAGTGTCCCGATCAAAAAGGTCTCGACGCCGCGATTGCCGATTTTATCTTTCAGCACGACGGCAACATTCTGCATTTTGAACAGCATCAGGCTGGCGAGGAGCGCTTCTATCTTGCGCGCGTGGAATGGGACCTGAGCGGATTCCAGTTGCCACTGGACCACTTTCCGGAGAAATTCACACCAGTAGCAAAAAAGTTCGGAATGCACTGGGGCGTTGCTCTGACTAGTTATCGTCCCCGCGTGGCGGTTTTCGTCTCCAAGTACGATCATTGCCTTGTCGACCTGCTCTATCGGCAACGCAACGGCGAGCTGGCTTGCGAAATTCCGCTCATTATCAGCAACCATGAAGACGTGCGGCGCCACGCCGACTTTCATGGTGTTCCTTACCACGTCATTCCAGTCTCAAAAGGCACGAAAAGAGAAGCGGAAGTCGCTCAACAGCGGCTGCTTGGCGAGCACAAGATCGATTTGATCGTGCTTGCCCGCTACATGCAAATCCTCTCACCAGAGTTCATTGCAAATTTTCCGCAGCGCATCATCAACATTCACCACTCGTTCTTGCCCGCGTTCATTGGCGCCAAGCCGCACCAGCAAGCCTATGACCGGGGCGTAAAAATTCTCGGCGCGACTGCCCACTACGTTACGGAAGTTCTCGACGACGGACCCATCATCGAGCAGGGCGTGGTGCGCATCTCGCACAAAGACGGCTTGGATGACCTGGTGGAAAAAGGCAGGGACCTCGAAAAGGTAGTGCTATCTCGTGCCGTTCGCTGGCACATCGAGAATCGTATTTTGCTTTATGCAAACAAAACCGTGATTTTTGAATGACATTCATACCTCATTCGCCAATCGGCCGCAGGTCATTCTGCCAGACGCAAAAATAGAAGGCGGGAATTGCTTTTCATAACTAGTTGAGACCGTAGAGCGGGAAGGCCGTTTTCTTTGTCGGAATTTTCGCGATGCTGGCCGGAATCGTGCTTCGCTGGTACTCCGCCTCGATACTGGGAAAATATTTTACGTTCGATGTCGCGATCCAAAGCGGCCAAAACGTTATCGAAGTGACCATATCGGTACATTTGACATTCGTCGTTACACTGGCGCGCTTCTCTCCGTGCTTGGGTTCGGTTTGGTGTTGGGAAATTGGGCTGGGCTGATGGCGAATTTCTCATGTTTGGTGTTCGCGTACGCGTATCGCATTCCAGTGGAAGAAACAGCGTTGGCTGAGTCGCCAGCAGATTCTGGCCTGTTATCCCCAATTCCCGGCGTTTGTTGAGCTAAAGAAGAAGTATGATCAAGATGGGCGATTTCAAAGCGACTGGTACCGTCACTACAGAACAATATTTGCGGATGGCATCTAATTTAGTCTGCCGCGGCGTTTCCGGTTTGCTGCGTTCCTCGCGTAAGATCCGCGTGCAGCAACCGATGAAATAGGTGTTCACCTGCTTCGCGACGCACAGATAGGCGCCCCGCCAGGTACGCGCGTGACGCCAGGCCCCTCTGCACGGCATCGCAAATCGCCATGTCTTCATCCTGTACGACTTCACTCACGCGAATGCTTTGGCGATTCCGCTCTTCCGCCGCCGCGCTTGTGTCACCAAAATAGTAGTCAAACACCACGGCACACTTGTCCACTGCGAGCGGCAGGACCAGATTTGTGTCCATCACTCCTTCGTACGCATTGATCATGAAATTTGGGTACAGCCAGAGATAGAACGCCCGACCGAGCCGCGTGTTCGCCACGCTCGTTTCACTGCCTGAATCGGAGGACAGCGGGCTCGACTGCAAACAGGCCCGATCGAAATTTTCAATCGTATAGCTGGTGTATTCGATCACGCTGCTCAGGCCTTTATGCGCGTGCGGCACGTGGTACCCACCGTCCAGATAGTTGTCCACATACACTTTCCAGTTGCAGTTGAGTGTGTATACACGGCGATCGAGAAACTTCAACTTTTCAGTTAGCCGAAGCGGCGCAACAAGGTCCGGTACGTTGGCCAAGAAATCCTTCAACGATACGGCCGAGCCATCGAGATTCACGAAAACAAAATTTTCCCAGGTGTCCACCGCGATTGGTACCAACCCATTTTTCGTGCGGTCGAAATCGCAAACCCCCTCGAATTCCACCATGCCCTTTAGCGTGCCATCATTTCCGTACGTCCAGCCGTGGTACGGGCAGCGAAACTGTTTCGCGCAACCCTGCACCTCCGTCACAACTGCGGCAGCGTGGTGCCGGCACACGTTGTAAAATGCGCGCAATACGCCATCTTCTCCTCGCACAACCACGATTGGTTCATCGCCAAGTTCGACAGTGAAGTACTGGCCCTTCTCGCGAACTTGATCTAGGCGTCCGGCAACCTGCCAGGTGTGCGCAAACACCCGCTCATTTTCGAGCCGCGCGATCCGCGGATCGAAATACCACGGCGACGGAATCGTCGATGCCTTTTCGAGTGGATTCTCGGGCCGGTAAAGGCTTAGGAGTGAGTCGACACTGCGCTCCATGCTGGCTCCTTTGAGCTGTTGCACCCCTGGATCTGCCGCCCAATCGCAACAAGTCAGAAGTTTCTGCGGCAATTTAATCGTGAATAAGGGGAATTGAAAAGAGGAAAGACTCCAGGCCCGCGCAGGCAGTCCAACGAGCACAGTCCCACCGGCAAGAGTCAAGAGATGGTGCGGGAGAGAGGACTTGAACCTCCACGGTTTTTAGGCCACAAGATCCTAAGTCTTGCGCGTCTGCCAGTTCCGCCACTCCCGCACTGTTGAGTACAAGCGATTTATCGGTTTGTTTGAATTCAACAACCTGACAGTTATGCCCAAATCGCGCTTGTTCCGATTTTGCATGAGCTTCGCGGTTGCCGCAAGCTCGGTTTCGCTTCGTTTCGTTTTTCTATCTCTTGCGGAGGACTGCAATCACCTCGTCGAGGACCGCGTTGACCGCGGGGGTCTTAGGTCTCGCGTAGAGGCGTGCCGCAAGCGCCTGGAGCGTGTAGTTGTTGTTCTGAAATGTCTTTAGTAAATCGTCCTTGGGAGGGGAGTCTTTCCATACTTGGCGATCGTTTTCATCGAGGCTGGCAAGCCAGCGCTGAAAGCCCGGCGAGTCAAAATCCTTGCGGGCTACGATAGCGGTGATCGCGGCGGCGAGACGGTCTTGTTCTCCATACGAAAAAATATGCTTTGCAGACGAAAG
>QHYO01000298.1:4385-4728 GCA_003224135.1 Acidobacteriota bacterium
TGTCCGTGCCGGTTTCGCCGATACCGGCGCGTAAATTGGTCTCCCACTCGGACTCCAGGGAATTGAGCTCAGAGGCAGAGAGCTGATTTCGATAGACGATCCAGACATCGAGGATGGAATATGCCAGATCGTCCCGAAGTTCCGGGTCTGGAGAGCCAAGATACCCACTGAGTTCACGAACCAAGGAGAAAACCTGCTGTCCTTGCGGAATCGCGTAGTGATTCTTCGCGATGTCGCGCCAAAACTGGCGATTGTGGGCAGGCTCGTTCTGTAAGTGGCGAACGGGAGCAGCTGCCAAGCTGATAGTGGCTGCGAGTAAGGGTGTGAGAGCGGTTACAAGAAA
>QHYO01000299.1 GCA_003224135.1 Acidobacteriota bacterium
TGGCAGCACAAGAAAAAAGACGGCAAGCGATTTGATGTGGACGAGCTCTCGCACGAACTGGAATACGCGGGGCGCAGTGTGCGGCTGGTGGTCGCGCAGGACGTCAGCGAACGCCAACTTCTTGAAGGGCAACTCCGCCAGTCCCAGAAGATGGAGGCTATCGGGAGGCTCGCCGGCGGCGTCGCGCACGACTTCAACAATTTGCTGATGGTGATCAAGGGTCACACGGAATTGCTGCTGAATGTTCTGTCACCAACAGATCATGTCACGCGCAAGATTGAACAGATTGATCGATCGGCGGATCGCGCCACTGCGCTGACGCGTCAGCTTCTCGCTTTCAGCAGGATGCAAGTGTTGCAACCGCGCGCGATGAATTTGAATTCCGTCGTCGAAGAAATGGGCAAGCTCATTCCGCGTTTGATTGGCGAAGACATCGAGTTGATTGTCCGCAGTTCTGCCGATCTGGGAACGATTCGCGCGGACGCCAGCCAGATGGAACAAGTCATCATGAACCTCGCGGTGAATTCTCGCGACGCGATGCCCAAGGGCGGCCGTTTTACCATCGAGACCTCTAATGTCGAACTGGATAACCTGTACCGGGCGGCGCACCCTGTGGTGCAGCCAGGAAAGTACGTCCTTCTCGCGGTTTCTGACACCGGGACCGGCATGGATGCGGAAACTCAGGCTCACATTTTCGAGCCGTTTTTCACCACCAAGGAACAGGGCAAGGGAACGGGTTTAGGTCTAGCGACGGTATACGGTGTAGTAAAGCAGAGCGGAGGATTCATCTGGGTCTATAGCGAACTCGGAAAAGGCACCACTTTCAAGATTTATCTTCCTCGCGTGGACGAGCCGGCGGCGTCCATCCCAATCGTGCACATTCCACGCAGCTTGGCGCGCGGCACGGAAACCGTGTTGCTCGCCGAAGACGAGCAGGACGTGCGCGAAGTGGCGCGCGAATTCCTGGAGTCGGCGGGCTACATCGTACTGCAGGCGCCGGGCGGTGAAGCCGCTCTCGAAATTGCCGCGACACATTCCGGCGCGATCGACCTGCTGATCACCGACATGGTGATGCCCGGAATGAGCGGGCAAGAGCTTGCACGTAGAATGCGCTCATTGCGTGATGGCATTTGCGTGATTTACATGTCCGGCTACAGCGAACACGCTGCGGGCGAAGCTGCCAAGTGCGATGCGGCGGCAGCCGTCTTGACCAAGCCATTCAGCCGCACCGTTCTTCTTCGTACGGTTCGCGATATTTTGCCGATTGCAACCGCCTAGCCGCCTTTCTTTTCTTCATTCTTTTTCTGTCTTTATTCGTCTCGAGCCGGCGCCGTAGGCTGCGAAGCGAGATTCCTCGCTGCGCGGACTGCGCCCGGAACGTCGACGTGTAGGTGTGTTCTTTCTTCTTGTCTTGAACAACAGTTCAACAACAATTTCGCTAGCTCACTTTCGGGTGTCTGCGGTGCCAGTCTGTGTGTTGCTGGAAAATGCGCGCTGCGCGTATGACGGCGGCGTCATTACCTGCTTTCGCGAGGAATTGCAGTCCGACGGGAAGATTCCCGAGCGGGTCCGGAAAAGTGAGATCGGTTTCGAGATTGGTTTCGAGCGGCGTTGCGCCGATGGGTTGCGAAGCGGCCACCAGTACGTCGAACGTGTCGAACATGTCGGTCATTTTTTGTTGCAGAATGTCGCGCACCTGCAGAGCACGAACGTAGTCCGCGCCGCTGAGTTGTTCGCTGACGTAGCCGTTGATTTGGCCGAGTGGATCGGCGAGTTGCGCAATCTTGCCGGAACGGATGAGTTCGCGAAATGCGGCTACACCTTCGACGGCAATAATTAGTCCGCCAGCGTCTTCAAACGGGCCTTCAGGGAGAGCGGCGTTTCTTGTGCCGGGGAAAAATTTGCGGACGCTGCGTTCAGCAGCCTGCAGCGGTTTTTCCGCGTGCGAATCGAGTTTTTTCCACGCGTTGGTGAGCCAGCCGACGCGCAACGGCTTCGCGGAAAGTTCCATGGAAGGCGAATACGTGAACGCAGCTTTGTCGATATTCAAAGTGCCGCGGTCTTTGAAGTCGTGGCCCGCGATGGCGGCGAAAATGTGCGCGCAGTCTTCCGCAGAGCGGGCAAGCGGTCCGATTTTGTCCATGGAGTAAGAGAGCGCCATTGCGCCGTAACGGCTGACGCGGCCGTAAGTAGGGCGAAGTCCACTGACGCCGCAAAACGCCGCCGGACAAACAATGGAGCCCCAGGTTTCGGTACCGATGGCGAAGCCTGCGAGGCCGGCCGCGACAATCGCTCCTGAACCGGAAGAGGAACCGCACGTCCAGCATTTTGTGTTCCAGGGATTTTTTGCCGGGCCTTCGAGCGATGCGGACGCGAAACGGTAATTCATTCCGCCGGCAAGTTCGATCATGGCAGCTTTGCCGATGAGAATTGCGCCGACGCGGCGAAGATGTTCGATGACGGTGGCGTCGTAATCGAACACCTGATTTTCGTAGGGCTTTGCGCCCCAGGTTGTGGGCAGGCCTTTTACGGAGAGCAAATCTTTTGCGGCATATGGAATGCCGTGCAAAGGGCCGCGATAGTGTCCGCGCTTGATTTCTTTTTCGGCGGCGTCGGCTTCGGCAAGCGCACTTTCGGGAGTGAGGCGGGCGTAGGCGTTGAGCCTGGACCCGAGTTTTTCGGAGCGGTCGAGATAGGCTTTGGTGAGGTCCACGGGCGAGAGCGCTTTGGACTGAATGCGCTTTGCAAGTTCGCTGGCGGGCAGAAAGAGGATTTCATCGCTGAGCATGGTCGGGTCCTCAGGGCTTGTCCATCGTAGGTTGCTTCGCTGGCGCAGTCCTAGCTGGCTTGGCTGGCGCTGACGGTTTCTCCGCAGTGGGTGAGGAGAGCTTGAGTGAGCCGGAGGCGGGGGGGTTTTTGTCGCGCTCGACGAGCGGTTTTAGGTAGAGAGCAGGCAAGTCGCGATTGCCAACGGCGTAGGCGCGAATGCGATCGAGTGGCGGCTGCGCAAAAATACAGAGGCGCTTGAGATCGGTTTTTTGCGCGTCGGAGAAGCGATCGCCGTACTGATTGATGATGGCCTGGTAGCGGGAGTCGGCTTCGGTCTGGCTCTGCGGAGAAAGCTTGGGCGCGCCAGTTGGAGTTTGTGCGGGGGCATGAGAGGGTTGCGGCGGTTCGGGAGCGGCGGCAGCGCCGTCGGCAGCTTCCCGGTGCAGATCAGGATACGCGAGAAGGC
>QHYO01000301.1 GCA_003224135.1 Acidobacteriota bacterium
AGCGAATGCGTGATCGTTCGATGCCACCGCAAATATGCTGCCGGACCGAAGCTTGCGCTGAGCGAATCTACATCCGCGATGATGCCTGTAAACAGAATTGCGAGAAGGGTGCGCCAGGAAGCGCGAGGGAAAAAACCGCGCTGGAGGGCCAGTGACGCCAATCCGTGAGTGAGCGGGTCCACGAAACGTTATTTTGCTCCGCTGGGCAATTGCGCAGGTCCCGGCACGAGCAGGCGCAAGGCGCGCGGGACGATCCGGAATTCCACGGGCAAGCGGGCAAGCGGCTCGCCATCGATTTGCGCGTAAATCGGAGCCTCGTTGGTTGGCTCGGACACCAGGCGGTCTGATTTCCAAAAATAAACGCCTTCTTCCTTGCGCAAATCGCCGAACCAAAGTGTCGGCAGGTAGCTGAGATATTTCAGGCCGCTTTGCGTTGTGAGGCCAACGAATTCGAATTGGTCTTCGAACAAATCGGCCTTCGTAGTGATTTTGAACGGGCCACCATAATGTTTTGTACGGCCAACGATCACCAGGGAAACCTCGCGCGATTGTCCTTCGATGCTGACGCGGAAATGATGAAACTTATAGTTGAAAACTTCGCGCGCGCCTTGCCACCAATAAGCCAGGATGCCCAGGCGAGCCTTGAGTTCGAGATCGACGGAGTAGGTGATGCGGCCGTCGGGGCCAGCGCCGGCAACGCTGAGGAAGTACCGCGCTTTTTCGGGCTCTTCGAGAGGCGTGGCGAGGCCAAGCGCGATATCGCGGACTTCACCGCGGGCTAGCTGTTCTGCGGCTTTGGGAATGTCCCAGGAGAGTTCGAGTTCCTTTGCGAGGACGTTAGCGGTGCCAGCGGGCAATAAGGCAAGCGGGACGCGGTGGCCATTCTCGAGTTGCCGGCCATCGGTGCTGGCGCGCCTTGCGATTTCGATCGCTTCGCCCGGAGCGGTTGTTTCCGCGAGGTCCGCCTGGATGCCGCGTGCTTCAAGGATCCGGCGAGCTTCATCCACTTTCACGCGGCGAGCATTGCCTCCGCTACCGGCGTTCGGATTGTGAATCAGAAGAGCGTTATGGAGTTCTTGCATGAATCAGAAATGAAGCTTCCTGTCCGGAGCATGGCTGCCTAGTTTGGAGCTAACCATTCTATATAATATGGGTTGCAATTGGGTGAATGTCACGCGGAGAGGATATGGCGAAGGCTGCACCTGTATCGCTCAAAAAAGAAGTGGAGGAGTTGCGGGAAAAACTCCGCCACCATGAATACCGGTATCACGTTTTGGATGATCCGGAGATTTCGGATGCAGCGTACGATGCGCTGCTGCGAAAACTGAAAGACCTTGAGACGGCGCATCCCGAACTTGTCACTTCCGATTCGCCGACCACACGTGTTGGCGCGCCGCCGCGCGAAGGTTTTCAGACCGTGCGGCACACGCGGCCGATGCTCAGCCTGGACAATGCGTTTTCCTTTGACGCGCTGCGGGATTTTGACCGCCGTGTTCGCGAGGGTATCGGGCGGAACTCTATCGACTATATTGCCGAGCACAAGTTCGATGGCTTGAGCATTGCTTTGTGGTACGAGGATGGCGTGCTGGTTCGTGGCATCACGCGGGGCGATGGGACTACGGGCGAGGATGTAACGCCGAATGTGCGGACGATTCGGTCGATTCCGCTGCGGATCGAGAAGGAGTTGCTGAAGAAAGCGAAAGTGCCAGCGTCGTTTGAAGTACGCGGAGAAGTGATGATGACACGCAAGGCGTTTGAAGCGCTGAATCGGAGCCAGGAGCAGAATGGCGGCAAAGTGTTTGCAAATGCGCGGAATGCAGCAGCCGGAGCGGTGCGGATGCTCGATTCTTCGATTACGGCGCGGAGGCGATTGGATTTTTTCGCGTACTACCTTTTGACGGATGGCAGAGCTGTTTTTCCGAAGCATTCGGAATCGCTGGTGGCACTAGAGGCCCTGCGCTTTCGGGCTTCGAGTGACTGGAAGTTGTGCAATGGGATTGATGAGGTGATTTCCTATTGCGAAGCGTGGGACACGAAACGCGAAAAGCTCGATTACGAAATTGACGGCGTGGTGGTGAAGGTTAACTCCATCGGGATTCAGAACGAGTTGGGATTCACTTCAAAGTCGCCGCGCTGGGCGATTGCTTACAAATATCCTGCGCGGCAGGAAACGACTGTGGTGAACGACATTATCGTGCAGGTTGGACGGACCGGCGCTTTGACTCCCGTGGCAATGCTGGAACCGGTGCAGATTGGCGGTGTCACGGTGAGCCGGTCGACGCTGCACAACATGGATGAGGTCCAACGACTTGGCGTACAGATTGGCGATACTGTGCTGGTCGAGCGCGCGGGCGAAGTGATTCCTCACGTACTGAAGGTTGTGAAAGAAGGAAAGAATCGCAAACCGTTTCGCATACCGAGAGAATGCCCGGTATGCCACAGCAAGATTCACAAAGTGGAAGGGGAAGTGGCTTATCGCTGCCTGAATACAGGCTGTCCGGCGAAGCGAAGAGAGTCGCTGATTCACTTCGCCAGCCGCCATGCGATGAACATCGATGGGTTGGGAGAAAAGATCGTCGATCAGCTTGTGGAGAAAGGACTGGCGAAGGACGTTGCCGATCTCTATTCGTTGAAGCTTGAACAGCTAGCGGAGCTGGAACGTTTTGCCGAGAAGTCCGCGCAAAATCTGCTGGACGAAATCGAGGGCAGCAAGAAAGCCAGTCTGCCTCGGCTCATTTATGCATTGGGTATTCCGTTTGTCGGGGAACGGACCGCGCAGTTGCTGGCGGATCGCTTCTCGTCAGTGGGAGAGCTGGCTTCAGCGAGTGAAGAGGAGCTCTACGAAGTGGAAGAAGTTGGTCCGAAGGTTGCATCTGGCATATTGGAATTTTTCTCGGAGCCGGCGAATCGACAGCTGATCAAGAAATTAGAGAAGGCGGGAGTTCGGCCTACAGCTGAAAAACGGACGGTGAAGAGTAACAAGTTGGCGGGAAAGTCGTTTGTGTTTACTGGCGGGCTAGTGAATCGTACGCGCGAAGAAGCCGGCGAAATCGTGCTGCAGCATGGCGGCAAGGTGATCAGTTCGGTGAGCAAAAAAACGGATTATGTTGTGGTCGGGACGGATCCGGGGTCGAAGTACGACAAGGCGAGAGAACTCGGTGTGTCGATCCTCAATGAGGCAGAATTCGAGAAACTGGTTGGCGTGAGATAGCTCCATTTCTATTTCTGCTTCTTCATGATTGAGTTGCAAAAGGCGCGCTAATTTGGAGGAAGGACCCGGAAAAACGAGAAAGTCCTTCGCTTCACGAACATTCATACGCTGTAGGGCGCAGATACCGCAACAAGCACGAAATTCCTCTCATCTCGCGATATAATAGACACGGCGGGTGAGCTGGACGATCGCTGGCTTCGCGACGAAGAGTCCGGGCTAAAGCCCGGCACTACGCGAGCGAGGCGGGAGGAAAGTCCGGACACCGCTCTGCGTCAGCAGGGAAATGGGCAACGCGCCTGGTAACGCCAGGGGAGCAATGATAGGCAGCCATCGAAAGGTGATTGCTGTTGCGGCTCACGGAAAGTTCCACAGAAAATAAACCGCCGCGAGAGTTAGCTTCTGTGACGGGCGGCAGGGAAACCTGCTCATCGTCTTTCAAAAGCGCTTTTGCTGGTAAGGGTGAAACGGTGGGGTAAGAGCCCACCGCTCGTCTGGCAACAGGCGAGGCAAGGAAAACCCCGCGTGGTGCAAGGCCAAATAGGAGGGGAGAGCCGGCCCGGCTCGCCGAGCGATGCAAACGAAAGTTTGCCGCGCTCCCTCAAAAGCGGCGCAAGCCGCGATTGAGAGCAACCCTCGGGTAGGCTGCTGGAGCCGTGGCGCGAGCCGCGGCCTAGAGGAATGATCGTCAGGACTCCGACTTGTCGGGGTTCAACAGAATCCGGCTTATATGGCTCATCCGCTCTTTTTTCAATGAGTTGCGAGGCTTTTGACTTAGGTTTGGTGCTCCCATCTTACCCAAACGGGGGCTTTCAGAATTACTTCTACATTTCTCACTCTTGATTGCGAAAACCATCATATTTGGTCGCATTCTAAAACATGTGTTACTCAGTTGAGACGGGGATCGGGCGCAGCCGGCCTGCTGTGATGAGGTTTCGTGCATAAGAATCATCCTGAAGCGGCGGTCTGGAAAACCGCTGGGGCCGTCTGATGGCTCACGTACTCTGCTACAGGCCCTCACCGAGTTGGAGATTCGCGAGAACGGAAAACGCCAGGGGCTCCTCATGAAGAATGCACGAGGGTCAAGAAAGCCACTGCGGCAATAGAGCGGTTTGGCTAGAGCAAGGACCTTGATAGGAAAAGGGCTCTGACGTTAGCACGCGACTCAGCGATGGTTGCGAACCTACCAGAACGCTCGGCGCATTTGCATACCGATGATATAAGCTGCCATGGCCATTCTAGCGCTGACCAGCGTT
>QHYO01000300.1 GCA_003224135.1 Acidobacteriota bacterium
CGCAACGCCCCGACTTTTCTGATGTGGCGAACCAGCGCGCGTGTATCAACGTCCCAGATGACAGGAATTTTGTGGCGATTCAGATAGAGATGTGCGGTCTCGGTGGAGCGCCAATTCGAGGCGACTTGCGAAAACTCGCGCACAATCAGCGATTCGATGTGCGGCTTTGCGGACTCTTCATCATCGAGGTTCGCGCCAACATTTCCAATGTGGGGATACGTTAAACAGACGATCTGCCCGGCGTAGCTGGGATCGGTAAAAACTTCCTGATATCCGGTGAGGCTGGTATTGAAAACAACTTCGCCGCCGCGGCGCGTGATCGCGCCGGCCGCGCGGCCGTTAAAGACGCGCCCGTCCTCCAGCGCGAGAATTGCGGGTCGATGCAGAACCTCGGTCAGTGTGCCCTCCGATTTTCATTTTTCTTGGGCTTCGGCGGTCGTCGAAAGTGAGCCGAAGTGGTCTACGGGCCAGTACGCAAAAACCGCGCGGCCATAAATAAAGCGGCTGGGGACGGGGCCAAAGACTCTCGAATCGTTCGAGCTGATGCGGTGATCGCCCATCACAAAAAACATCCCGGGCGGAACGCGCACCGGACCGTAATCGCTCAGGTCCTCGTACTGTGGGGGGACGTATGGTTCTTTAATCTGCTGGCCGTCTACGTACACCATACCTTGGCGAATCTGGACGTTTTCTCCCGGCAGCGCGATCACGCGCTTGATGAATGATTTCGTCCGGTCGAGAGGATACCAGAAGACGACGACGTCCCCGCGATGGATCGGCTCGAACCGGTATACAAACTTGTTGATAAAAATGCGCTCCTGGTCGGAGAGCAACGGTGCCATGCTGGTGCCTTCAACCTTTACCGGCTGGTAGAGAAAAATGATGATGATCAGCGCAAGACCGATGGCGATCAGCAGGTCGCGTGTCCAAACACGAATTTCATGGCGAACGTGATGCTGGCGGTCCTTGCTGGTAGATGATCGCGCGCGCACTGGTTGCGGCGGAGGTGCCTGCGGAAAATGCGAGGTGGGCTCCACGTCAACATCGAGTGGATTCGTTGAGGGGGTCAGTGAGTGCTCGTCCGAGTTCGACATTGGCGCTTGCTACTACTTTATAGCACGCGAGCGGCCGCTCTTTCCAGAATGAATGTGCCGCAGAGGTTCGGCAGTTAACAATCGGCGTCGCCTTCCAGCGCGTAGTTCACCGATGCCAGACACGCAGCAACGGCCGTCTCTGTACGCAGGATCAGACTGCCAAGCGAGGCTTCTTCGAATCCAGACTTTCGTGCGGCTGAAAACTCTTCATCGGTCCATCCGCCTTCCGGACCAATGGCAAGCGCCACGGATTCCGCCAGACGCCCATTGAGAACGCTCTTGAGCGAACGCGCTTCTGGGCGTTCGGAGAGCATCAACCTGATCTGTGACTCCGCTGCGGCAAAGGCAGGGCCCGGCGCGATGACCGCTTCAAGCGCCGGCAAGCGCACTCGCCGTGCCTGTTGCGAAGATTCAAATACAATTTTCCCCCAGCGTTCCGCGCGCTTCCCTGCCGCGACAAGCAATCCTTTTTCACTTCTCGCAGCGGCCAGCGGAACAATGCGATTCACACCGAGCTCGGTTGCTTTCTCGAGCGCCCATTCGAACGCATCAAACTTCACGACCGCCAGCAACAGCGTTTTGTCGAGTGAAGAAATCCGCGCAGGAACTGGTTCAAGCAGGGAAAATTCTATTTGGTCTTTCGCGGCGACTTCAATTTTTCCCAGCCAGACCGAAGTCCCGTCGCTCAACTCATAGAGCTGGCCCGGCTCCGCCCGCAATACGCGTCCCAAATGATGCGCCGCATCGCCCGAAAGCACCGCGCGCTTTTCGTCAAACGCATCGACAAAAAATCGTCTTCGCAATCGGAAGCCCCGCCGTCAGCCGCGCCTAACCAAAGATGTCTTTTACTTTGTCAAAAAATGACGAACCGCGTTCCGCTGGTTTGTTTTCCACTTTCAACGTTGCGCCCAATTGCTCCATGAGCTTCCGTTGTTCGCGTGTGAGCTTCGATGGAGTCAAAACTCGTACGTGGTAATACAAATCGCCTTTTCCGCCGCCGCGCGGATCGGGCAATCCATGGCCCTTGATGCGAAAAACCGCGCCACTCTGCGTTCCCTCGGGAATCTTAAGCCGCTCTTCCCCGCCCAGTCCGGGAACCGGCAAATCCGCTCCCAGAGCAGCTTGCGCGATACTCACGGGAATCGTGCAGTAAAGATCAGCCCCGCGCCGCTCGAAGAATGGATGCTCTTTGACATCGAGTACGACGTACAAATCGCCGCTCGGTCCACCATTCGCTCCAGCTTCGCCTTCGCCGGGCACGCGCAAGCGTGTGCCACTGTCGACACCGGCCGGGATGCGCAGGTCGATCGTTTTGTC
>QHYO01000035.1 GCA_003224135.1 Acidobacteriota bacterium
GCGCCGCGCGTTTACATCGCAAATTTAATGACGCAACCGGGCGAGACGACCGACTATTCCTTGGCGCGTCATCTTCGCGCGATTCAGAATCACGTGAAGCCGCGCATCGTGGACTACGTCGTGGCAAACCGGCAGAGAATTTCGCCTGCGGTTAGGCGCCGCTATCGCAGACAGGGCGCATCGCAGGTCACGGTGGACGCCGGCGGCTTGCGCAAACTGCGCGTGGAACTGCTTCTGGGGAATTTGCTCGAGGAGCATGAAAAAATCCGCCATCATTCCGCGCGCCTCGCGCGCCTGCTGCTCGATGAATTTCCCCCGCGTGCCGCAAAGAAATAGCGCACCGCAAGGTTAGCGAATTGTTCCGCGGAGAACGGTGATTGAGGCGCGAGGGAGCACGAACCTCGTGTCGGGTTTTGCGTCCAACGAAGAGACGACGGGCGGTCCAGCGGGATCTGCATGGCTGTCGGCGCCTCGAGGATGCCAGACGTATTGTTTGGCGCCGAATGTCGTGACGGAAACTTTCCCCATGAATTGCCGAGAGCCGCTCTGCTGGCCATCAGAGAATTGAATAGCAACGGAATGCGCGTTGGCCGAATCTTTGTTCACAACAAGTACCGACCATTCTGCGTCAGGCCGCACGACAGTGTAAGCAGTGACCAGGCTGTTGCCTTCATCGTCCTTAAGGTCCGACGCGGCGGGATAGAGGCGATGAATTCCCGCGCCATGCCTTACCCAATCCAGATTGATCATGCGGCTTGCGAAATATTGCGATGTGTGTTGTTTGATATTCAGTTCCTCATCCGCGACGAAATTTCCATAAGTGCTGTAACCGCGGCAGCCCGGACGCAACGGTTCCGGCTGAATTGGTGAGTGATAATAAACCGCACCGGCCCCGCCGAACTCTAGAAACGATCCGACACTATCGGCGAGCCACAGCGCAGCGAAGACATCCTGCATTGGTTCGGTTAATTCCCATGACAAATTGCTTTCTGTGTTCATGAGCGGGATATCCTCGGGGACGCCATCCTCACGCCATGCGTGAAGAACGGTGCGGGTCCATTCCGGCTCGCGGTAGAGATCAGTCCAATTCACATCGCACGGGGGAATCGGATAATGCTCAAATGAAACGAAGGAAAGGTCGTTCAGCCGGTTGTGCGTTTTCAAATACTCGATGAACCGTCCCAACCAGGAAGTTTTGCCATTGGCGTCGGGCCACACTTTAATGTCATCGTTCACGCCTTCAAAGACTGGGCCGCCGAGTCTCAACCGTTGATCAACCCTATGCAGGGCCGTTGCCCACTCGAGGTAGAGCGCCGCGTAATCTTCGGGCAGCATGTATTGCCCGTCGGGCTCTTCGCCCATTTCCACATAGGAAATTGGATAGCCACGCTTACGGAGATAGGCAACTTCTGCAGCGCTGTCTTCCGGAGTTCCGTACAGCATGGACACCGCAATCATTGCAGGCAGATGATTGGTGTAGCCGCTCGTGAAGAAAAGATCGAAGCCGGTTTGAACGGCATTCGGGTTCAGGTCAGTTTCGGAGTGCCAAGGATCGATGGAAGAAACCAGAACTGCGGTTTGATTTTCACCGGCCACGTGTTTGACGAGATCGACGAATTGTCCGTCGCTTGAAAAATTTCCCGCGAAGATTTCACTTGCGGCATAACCAACGCAGTTGCGCAGATCACCTGCTCCGTGAGTGTCGCAAGTGTTCGATGATTCCGTCATCCAGATGCGGACGAACCTGGCAGGGATTGGCGCCGGAGCGAGGCGCAACAGTGGGGAGGCTCCTTGGCCATTCGCAAAGTCGCCCTGCGGGAAAGATGCCCATTTTCCAGAAACAGGTTTGTTCATCGCGTCGTCGCTGCCCACCCAATATTGAACCGTGAATCTTGTGGCGTAAGGGTTGGCCCAGGCGATTTCGAGAGCATCGATGGGTTGCGGTGTGCCGAAATCAATCACGATCCATTGCGGATGGAGCGAGTCGCTTTCGGTGGTGAATCTTGCGGCAAGATATGGATTACTTTTCCAGTAACTTGCGGAGTCGCCGTCGGTCAGACGCGAATAGCCGTGCGAGGCGCCGCCGTTGCGCGTGTTTCCACGATGCGGAAGTGGATAGCCGTAGGAAGCACGCAGTGTGCCGGCAGGTTCGGGATTGCCGATGAAATAGCCGCTTTTGCTTGCGGGATCGCTCCAGGAGCCATTTGGGTTCCAGTGCCACGCGGCGATGCTGAGCTCCGTATTCTGCCGGTAGGTGATTGGCCCCCATCCGGCAGAGAGAGATTCCTTGATCGTTTCCGGGCGAAACACTTTCTCGAACTGTTTGGCGGGCAGAATATCGAGCGAAGTACCGAGTGCTAGATCGGGATCGAAGGGAACGGCTTTGCCCGGGGAAATATCCACGCGGACGGTTTGCGCTGGGGAAATGCTCGTAAACAAGAGTAGCGCGGCGAAGAGAATTGGGTTAGAAAGCAGCTTCATGGACCGTCCCTGGGAAGGCTATTGTTACGATTTAATCCTGTCGAAACGACTCTGCGGGAAATCACGTTACGCGCAATCCGAGGGCCTGCCATGCGAAATTACTGCGCCGCTCAGTAGGGTGATCTTTCATAGACAGCCCGTTCGCTTGCAATCTTCAGATTTCGCCTGGTCTCCTGAAGACCGAAACCTTGCCGTTCGAATTCCGTGGCGACTGTTTTCTTTGCGTTTTCGAAGGCTTCCTCATTTTCCCACACCGCGGTGGTCATGTAGTTGTATCGGCTTTCTCCATCCCGCTTCTCATAAAGAAATCCCTCAACGAAGCCGGGCAACGTTTTGAGCAAGCTTTGCACCTTGAGGGCTCTTTCCAGAAATGGCGCTTTGGACTCCTCTGGAACAATAAATTTATCGATCAAGATTTTTTGCATGGTGTTATTCCTTTTTTTGTGTGGATTTAGTTGCAGATTCCAACGATCTTGCCTATCGAGGAGCGATTCTCGACTGCCTTGAGCATGAAATCGGCTACGTCCGCACGCGAGATTTTGAAACCAAAACTAGGCAGGCGGCTTTCGCGTACTCGATACTTTCCGGTGTAAGGCTTGTCTGTGAGTTGTGGTGGGCGGACGATCGTCCAGTCGAGCCCGCTTTCCGCAAAGACCTGTTCCATCGCAGATGCATCTCTAACCGTGCCAGGAAAGAACAAGCGGCCCAAAAGGTATGCCGGCGGCACGATGGAATCCTTGAACAGGAAAGCCACTGACTCGACGATGACGCGCCTGACCTCGGTATGCGGCATGGCAGCGGTCAGCGCGACGGCGAATCGCTGTAGAAGATTTGCGTCCGCTTTCGATATGGGCACCCGCGGACCGAAACCTGACACAACCGCTTCGTGACCTATGATGACCCGTTCAAGCTCGGCGCTGCTTAGCAGATCTCCTTGCTTCACGGTGACACGATCCGCTAACGGCTTGAGTCGCTCCGGCGAGCGGACAAATGCGGTCACAGAATGACCGCGTTCAATCGCCTGGCGAACGATTTCTAGGCCCGTGCCCCCGGTGGCACCCAGTACCAGCAACTTCATGCTGCGGTGCGTGCCCTGGCGCAAAGGGCTTACCGGTTCAGTGTCGATGTGCTCTCTCATATTAGCTATAGATGTCTATACTGAATAAAGGTTACTCTAATAGGGAAACATGCCGAAAATAAAAAAGCGCATCTACAAATCGCCGGTTCGTCAGCGTCAGGCAGGCGATACCCGACGACGCATTGTGGAGGCCACACGGCACCTCTTAGAGAGTGAAGGCTATGCCGGAATGACTATCGAAGCGATCGCGCGGCGGGCGGAAGTATCCGCGCAAAGCGTGTATGGCATCTTCAAGTCGAAGACGGGAATTCTCGTGGAACTTCTCGATCAGGCCGCTTTCGGAGCCGATTACGAGGACTCCGTGCGGCAGGCAATGAGCACAACTGACCCCGAAAGCCGTTTGCGGTTCGCTGCCCGCATTGCCAGACAGATCCATGACGCGCAAAGTATCACCTTCGATCTATTGCGAGGTGCGGGTGTGGTTGCGCCCGAGCTGGCAAAATTGGAACAACAGCGAGAAGACCTGCGCTATAAGAGACAGGAAATGATGATCATTTCCCTGCGCGAAGACGCAAGCCTTCGATCGGGGCTCGATCATCGGACCGCCCGAGATATCTTATGGATGCTTACTGGCAGGGACGTATACCGGATGCTGGTGCGCGAGCGTGGGTGGAGTGCAGAGAAATACCAAGACTGGGTGGCCGACGCCCTGGTGCAATCTCTCCTCACTCAAGGCAGTGCAAATCCGGTTCGCAGTCGGGGAACGAAATCTGGTTCATCGGAGAGGCAGGTTTGAAGTAGAACGCCGGACCACTTGTCTGTTCAAGCCACGTCCCGATAACTCCTAGATTGCTGGCAATCCGGAAGTGATCGAGGGATCAGCCTTCCGAGTTGGTTCGGTACGCGAGCACTGCGCGGGTGGCTGCCAGCAGCACATCCTGTTAAGTTCGAAACGGCATACCTTATTACCGTGAGGATCCGCCAAGCGGAGATTCCAATCATTCGAGGCGAGGAAATGTCAACGTTCGGATTAATCGAGTATAACGATGCAAGCCCCGAGGTGCGCGCGATCTATGACGACATCATGACGACGCGGAAGACGGACTGGATCAATAATTTCTGGAAGGCCATCGCGCACGATCCAGCCACGCTGAAGCGTACCTGGGAAAGTATCAAGGAGATTATGGCGCCGGGAGCATTGGACCCGCTGACCAAGGAATTGATTTACGTGGCGGTGAGTGTGACGAACAACTGTAATTACTGCATCGCGTCGCACACCGCGTCCGCCGTGAAGAAGGGCATGACGACAGCCATGTTCAAGGAATTGCAGGCGGTGATCGGCATGGCGAATGAAACGAACAAGCTTGTCACCGGCTACCAGGTGGCAATTGACGAGCAGTTCAACTTGCCGTTCGGTACGCCGAAGTAAGGTCCCGCACGCCCGTGCGACGAAGGAAGAGCGATTTCTCGTTTCGCTCGGAGTGACGATTGGCGTGATTTGACTTCAGGCAAGCAGGGTGGCGAAGAACGACTTCCTGACGTCGCAAGATTAGATGGGATTTGTTTTTCTGACCTGTCCCTTCGGACAGGTGTTTCCACTGTAGTACCTGCGTACTATCGCCCGCTCTGCCCGGCACCGCCAGTCTATAAAGGATAGGCAGCGTGGATTCCCGTCCCGGG
>QHYO01000302.1 GCA_003224135.1 Acidobacteriota bacterium
TGTTATAATATACTCTATCAATAACTTAGGCGATTCGTTCGAGCGCGCGGCGAAGGGCTAGAGTCAGGTGCGAGAGCGCCTCTAGAACTCGGGAAAAGAACGATATGAAGACCCACAGATCTATGTAGGTAGTTTCCGGTATCGCCGAGGACCGTCACAGGTATAGGTCTCGGGTCATGTTCAGGCAAAAACCCCATCGACCTCTCAATTGCCTTCCGGCGAAAATTGTTATCACGAACCGTTCCTGCACGGCCTGGAGTGCAGAAAAGGAGGAGGTATGGTCAGACAAGTGAAATACGCAGGACTTGTATTGTTGGCGCTTTTTTTCCTCGCGACGGCAGCAGTGGCCCAGGAGGTCGTTATCTATGGCGGATCGATGGAGGCCCGGGAGCACGGTTACCAGCACGGCTATCGCGACGGCCTTCGACAGGGCCGCGCGGACCTCGTCAGTAATTCGAGTCCGAATTACGAGAGCGACGACTATCGGCGCGCCGATTTGGGCTACGAAGACTTCATGGGGTCGCGGCCCGATTTCCAGAAGGGCTATCGAGACGGCTTTAAGGCCGGATACGAAGACGGCTATAAGAATCGCCCGGTGCGCTCCGAAGTCTATGGGCTACGCGAGACTTACGACCCGGACCGCATCCCGCGAAAAGATGAGGACGCTCGTTACTACACAAACTGGAGCTATTCCGACGTGGCTTTCGACACCGGCTACCGCGATGGGTTAAGCGCTGGCAGAAAGGACTTCAGCGAGCGAAAGGACTATCGCCCAGAAAAGCACGACTCGTATGAAGATGGCGACCACGGCTACCGCAAAAGCTTCGGCACAAAAGACCAGTACAAGGAACAGTACCGCAAGGGGTTCTTGCGGGGATATGAGGACGCGTTTAATCGCAGGGGACATTAAGTCGCCTTGAGACAAGCGAATGCTGAATAGCTAGAAAAGGGTCCCAGGGGAGCCCATCCGCCTGGGACCCTTTCTTTTATGGACGCCGCGCATTGTCGTTGGTGCGTAGTGTCCTGTCTCGATAAAGAACGACCTGTCCTCTCAAGGACGCTAGGGATACCTTGAGCTGCGAGAGAAACCCTAGTTTGTACGCTGAAGAAATTTCACGTAGCGGGAAGCAATCGCTTGCCACGAAAAGAACTTTTCATGCGCCGTGCGGCTGCGTTGCACGAGCTGAACGCGAAGATCGTCCTGTGAAAGAACGCGCACCAGCGTCTCGCCGAGTTGCGCTCGCAAAGTCGTTTCGTCCAGACCCTCCGGAAGCAGAACCACTCCTGCATCCGTAATGGGCGAGCCGGTTTCACTTCCTGCGAACGCGATCACCGGCAAGCCGCAGCCAATTCCAGCAATGGCGCTGCCTCGCCGCGACGAAATCGTTCCTCTGGCGAATAGCAAGACGTCCGAAGTCGCAAATCGTTCGATCAACTCTTTGTCGTCGATGACGCCACACACATCCAGTTCCACCGCGACATCTCGAAGCCCTTCACGAAGTGCATTTTCGCGGACTTCCGCATTCCGGCCAAAAACAAGCAGCCGCAATTTTCCCAACTCTTGCGACGCATAGCGCACGGCGGCAATGATGTCGCGGGTTTCGCGGTCGCCTGCGGTTCCTCCAGTGATGCTGAACACGGCGACAGCGGGCGGCGAGTGAATCTCTTCGTGCTGCTGTGGTGCAAGTGGGAAAGGGAGATTCGCGCCCACTGGAATGAACGAAGACTTCACGGGAGCACTCGGAGGCCAGCTTAGCCGTTCAGGTGTGACAGTGAAAACCGCATGGTCGGAAAACGTAAGTACCGTGTGCATCACGTGCAATTGCATCGTGCGTCGCAAGCGATCGATCAGGCGAGCGCCGCCAAAAGGCTCCGCATCATGAAACACGACAGCGATATGCGCGCCAGCCTTTCGAAGAATGCGAAGAACGCGAAGAAAACGGCGTGGAAAACCGCGCGCCGACCAGGCCAGCGCCGTGTATTGCACAAGGACCCATGCCCCACGCCAGGCTTCGGTCTGGAGCCTCAGCGCCCGGAGCGACGCGGACCAGCCATGTTCTTTCCAGGGAACACGCCGAATTTGCAGATCAAGATTGTGCGAGGCGAGCGCTTCGCCAAGATAGCGGCAATAGTCTTCAACAGCGTCAGTAGGTTCGTCGCGGCGGCCGAGCAAAGCGATGACGAGTTGTGGTTGCATCGTTTAGGCACAAAGACCGAATGTTTCGCAGTCAGCGTAAGCCGTGCTGCATCTCGAGGCAAGGCAGACGAGAAGCAACAGGCGACGCCGAAAGTCATCGGATGAAGGACTTTATCCAAGAACGCGAAAGAAGCGATGCCCCTTCAATCGTTTCCCGTACACCGTGTCCCGCAATTTTACGAAGCTGCGCGGCTGCGCACGAGGTAAGTCCGCGGCTCGCGTAGAAATCAAGTGCGACAAGACGGGCACGGGGTTCGGACCAATTTCGGGCGGGAGCAAGCCTCGTTTGGCCGGCCTTCGCAAGATGCTCGAGCAATTGTTCAGCGCGCCTGTCATACGTGTGTTCGGAAAGAGCAAGCGAGCGTGCGGCTTCCGCGATCTTGCTGCGAGAAGCTTCGTCAGCTAGATATCTGCGGACGATTCCGATGAGATCCGAGTGGTCGCGGTATCCCACGAAATGTACGCCATTCTGAAAGCCCAGTTGCGTCAGCTCGGAAGGGAGAGACGTGATGAGTAATGCGCCCGAGGCGAGTACTTCGAAAACGCGGAGGTTGGCGTCTTGCGGAAAGTCGTCGCGGCCGATATTCACGACGATGTGGCTGCGCTGATAGATTGCGGCCGTTTCTTCGAGTGTGAAACGCTGCGTCCAATCATTCATGCGAAATTCGGCGGCGAGTTTCGGCACCCATTCGGCTCGGGTTTTGTACAACGGTCCAGCAGGTTTGGCCGACCCAGCCAACGTCGAATTCGCGCGCCCGTTCAGCGCCCTCGAAAAACGCCCGCCGAACAGCGTGAGGCAGCAGAAAAGCTCCTGGATGCCCCGCTCGGGCAAACCGCTCTCGATAACCCGGATGAAACACCACCGCGTGATCAAATACGGCGGACCAGCGAATGCGGCGGTCGGTAAAAGAATACGTGTCTGGATGAAAGCACACTGTCGGGATTTCCGAATGTTCAAGTCCGCTTGGAAATAGCGAATGTGCGGAATCAAAGTAAAAAAGGCCGAAGGAATGTTTGGGCAAGTGTGCAGCACCTCTTCGAGCGATGCATCAAACGGAATCGAATCGTTCACACAAAAAAAATCAACGCCGTGACTGCGAAAAGCGTCCGCATACGCCGGAATCATCTTCCAGTCATGTTCTTCGCGACAGAGGCAGAGGATGGTCATGCGGGAGCGGCAGTTCCAAGTGCTGTCTACGTCTCGGGTCCGGCGATCAGCGGGCGGCGCCAGATGTCTGCTCCGCTCGTTGCGCGGCGATAATTTCCTGAAAGATCGTGTCCAGGTTGCGCGTAATTTTCCAGTTCGGATAGTGAGACTGAAATTTGCGCAAATCGGAGATATAGCAGATGTGATCACCTTTGCGGGCTTCTTCCACGTAATTCCAGGCGAGCTTCTTGCCGGTCATATCGGCAATTTTGGCTATGGCTTCGAGCATCGAAACGCTG
>QHYO01000303.1 GCA_003224135.1 Acidobacteriota bacterium
CGGGCGATCAGCCAGATGTAGTTCGCCGCGTAATGGTCCTCATCAGCGACGGGGACGATAATCTTTCCAATCACACCCGGGCCGAAGCCATCGAAATGGCCCAGCGGACCAACGTTGTGATTTACTCGATTAGTACCAGCACTCAGTGGATCCAGCTTTCGCAGACCGATCCGTCAAAGGCTGCGAGCCGCAAAATGCACCTGACTGAAGGCGACGAAATTCTGAAAAATCTCGCGGAGGAAACTGGGGGCCGCGCCTTCTTTCCATATCACGTTGATGACCTTAACCAATCGTTCCAGGACATCGGGGACGAACTCAGAAATCAGTACACCATTACCTACAGTCCGTCGAATTTCGTGGCCAACGGCAAATATCACAGAATCAAAATCGAAATTCCGAACCACAATGGTTATCAGGTACGTGCCCGCCGTGGCTATTTTGCAAAGTCGCGCACCTCGGCCGCCAGACCAGCACAGAGCCCTACTCCTCCCGCTCCTGCCGGCCAATCACCGCCTGTCAAGCCCTAGCGTTGAGACGGAACCTCTATCGCCTTGTAGGGGCACGCGGCACGCTGCGCTCTTAAAACATCAGAGTGCTTAGAGGATGGATCTTCCACCGACAACTGGCGAGTACTATTTCGAGGTATCGTGAAACAAGAACGCGTCTGATTCAATGTTCCCGCGCTCTATCGCGATCTGCTTTCCATCTTTCGAATAGGCGTACCGCAAAATCAAATCCTTGGGAAAAAACGTAAGCTGCTTGCGATTCTTTCCGTCCATCGACTGCGTCCAGAGATTGTCTACTCCCTTTTCGCGCACTACATATACGATCGATTTTCCGTCCGGCGAAAACACTGGCGTGGAGGTCATCCGCGAATCGGCGTCGACATACACCGTTTTTGCGCCATCCGTTGGATCAAGCCGGATCATCAGCTTGTGATCTTCTTCCCTGACTTCCACGGACGAGATGAACTTGCCGTCAGGAGAAAGCTCGAACTGCCCGACTGGTGAGTTCACGACTGTTTCGGGCGTTCCTCCGGCCGTGGCAACTCGCTTCACGTAACGATTATCCGCTTGGTCTGTGTAATAGACCCACTTGCCGTCCGGAGTACACACAGGCTCCCTGTCGTTCTGGCCTGTCGTCAGTTGACTAACGTTGGTGCCGTTGGCTTCCATTCGCCACAAATTTACTGCCGGCGCACCGGAGCGATTCACGCGGCGAAACACGATGTAGCGCCCGTCTCCACACGCGCTTGCCTGGTCTGAGATATGCGTCTGATCATTCAGCAGCATGGTCTCTTGGCCCGTCGTACTCACGGCCTTCAGTTCTCCTGCCTGCGGCACGATCAGCCGTCCATCTGCCATCCATCCCCAACGCCATAAGTTCATGTGAGATGACAGGGGCACGGGCTTCAATTCCGACGGCAATGACGCCGCCGCAGCAACGTCCAGTTCGAGCGAGAGCTTGGTCTGATTCGCAACCATCGTCTTTCCATCCGCCGCGAGACTCGGGTGCCCGTAGTCGTTCGTGTCGTGCGTCAGCAGGCGGTATTCGCCGCCTGGATAGCCGGCATCCAAACGGGCTGGTAAAAAATCCGATCTCGGGTGACGGCAAAGTTCGCTTCCTTTCCCGTCGCGGTGTCCACCAAATCGAATCCGCCGATGCTGTCTTTTGTCGGCTGTACGATCGGAATCAAAATTGTCTTGCCGTCTGGTGACCACGCCGCCGTGTAGCTGTCGCTTAGGATCGTGCGGTCCTTGAAGAGTTGTCGCTCGTCGCTCCCATCGCTCTTCATCACGATGAGGTCCCAATACGGTGAATCGTGTTTCTCTCTCAAAAACGCGAAGCGTTGCCCATCTGGAGAAAATGTCACTGGGCTGTCCACATCACGAACTACCACGTGGGGCGTTCCGCCAAGCACCGGTGCCGCATATAAAATCCCGATGACGTGTTCTTCCTCATCTCGGCGAAGAAAATACAGATAGCTTCCGTCCGGAGAAAATGTAAGCGACTGATATCTGGTTGCCGCCGGCGCGACCACCTGCGTATTGCTTCCGGTCGCGATATGGCGCAGCCAAAGCGACTCCAAACCATTTTCCGAATGCACCTGAAGCAAATATTTGCCATCGGGCGAAATCGAAGCCATCGACACATGCCCGCTATTCGTCAAATTCGTAATTTCGAAGCTTTCAAACGGCAGATGCTTAGAATGCTGCAGCAGGGAATAGATCCCGTAGCCCGCCGCCGCAACCAGCGTGACCAAGATCAGTCCAACCAGGATAGTGCCCAACTTGTTCTCTTTAGCCGCGGCCGCAATCACCGAACCGCTCGACCTCACCGTGCTCCCCTGTGCCGCCGGAGCGCCAGGCGCAGAGGCCACCGCGTTCGCTGTCGGCGGCGATGAATTCATCGCCGCCGGCGTCCGCCCCGAGTCAGTTTCGCGCTGCAATCTTTTCAAGTCAGCGCGAAGTTCCGCGGCTACCTGGTAGCGTACGTCGCGATCCTTCTCCAATGCCTTGTTCAGTATGCGCTCCAACTCCGCCGGCAGGCTCGGATTGAGCGTCACCGGCGAAATCGGCGAGCTATGCAGAATCTTGTCGAAAATCACCGCGCTCGTTGATCCCGGAAAGGGATTCTGGCCCGTCACCATCTGATACAGCACTGCGCCCAGGGAAAATAGGTCCGTTCGCGCATCGAGTTCCTCGCCGCGCGCTTGCTCCGGAGACATATACGCAATCGTGCCGACTGCCGTGCCCGGACTCGTTAAATGTGTCTCGTCAGGATCGATCGTGGCGCCCTCGGCATCCATCGCCGATCCGTTCTTGACGAGTTTGGCCAGCCCGAAATCCAAAATTTTTGCTTGCCCGCGATCCGTCACAAAAATATTCGCCGGCTTGATGTCGCGATGCACGATTCCTTTTTTGTGCGCCGCATCCAGCGCGTCCGACAGCTGAATTCCAATTTCCAGCGTGCGCCCGAATGTCAGCGGAGCCTTTACCAGCAGCGTGTCGAGCGACTGGCCCTCAAGCAGTTCCATGGCAAGAAATGTTTTGCCGCCGTCCTCTTCAATCGCGTGCATCGTACAAATCCCCGGATGATTCAGCGATGAAGCCGAACGCGCCTCCCGCAAAAAACGCTCCAGCGTTTGCGGATCGCGATACTTGTCCTGTGGTAGGAACTTTAGCGCAACTCGGCGCCCGAGCTTTGTGTCTTCGGCTTCATAAACAACGCCCATGCCTCCGCGCCCCAGCTTGCGGAGAATCCGGTAATGTCCAATCAGTTCGCCGTCCATCGTGGAAGTGGAATGTTAACGGCTACACGTAAGCCGGTCAATTACGTTGTACCGAGGAAACAGCTGAAAAATCAGCGGCGCTGCTGAGAATCAACGATCTTCGGGCAGCACTGGTAACACCGCCATATTCCCCGTTCCCGGCTCGTCGCGAAGCTTCACGTAAAGGAGAGTCCCATTTGGCCGTGGCACATTCAGCGATGTGTCCGCGAAACCGGCAGGTACGGGCACGTTGTGTGTAAATTGCGGATCAGATGCCACCGATTCCAGCAGGAAAAGATTTGACCCGCTCAGTCTGCACTGCTTATCGGGACTATCCGGGCATCGAATCTCTTTCAAGCCCGGCAGTCGCACCAGCGTCGCCAACGGTATCCAGTCTCCCTTGCGGCCGTCTTCGGAAACTGCACGGAACCGCAGTGCGCCAAATGCCGACGGCCCGAAACTCTTGAGCGGTTCCAGACTGGCCAGGGCCGTTTCCGCGTCTTGCATCACCAGATTTCCTTCGCCGACACTCAGCATCGCCCGAAATGATTCGTCTTCGCTCGCAACCTCAATTGTTTCTTTGTACGAAAATCTTTCCGGCAGTTCCGACTTAACAAAAAACGAAATCTTTCCGTCTTGCGGCAACAATTCTTGGTTTGCCAATCGAATCGCCGACCGATTCGGCCCCGCTTGGATGGACTTGCTTACCAGCGAAACTCGCGGCCGCGCCGGTTGAACCGTGGTCTGCAAGTCCAGCACCCTGCCGTCTTTCAGCGCAACTCGTGCAACCAGATTCTGCTGCGGCTGAAATGAAGCTGTCGATGCCGTTTCAGGCGCCGCAAGGTACAGCACATCTTTGCGATCGGCGCGCGAGAGTTTCGCTGGCGCGAAATGAATCCCGTTCAGCTCAAAACCATTCACCTCGTCCAGCCGCGTTCCCTCGAGTACTCCCTGTTTGTCTCCAGCACTGATCGTGAAGTCGTCCAGCTTCGCCGCTTCGGAATACGCCTGCAACGTCATTTCGTCTGCACGCGTTTCGCCAAATCGCTGCACCAGAATTTTCACCGGGCCCGTCGCCGAATCTTTCATCGGAACGTGGACTTCGATTTCGTTTGTACCATTCGCCTTCCAGTTCAGCTTCAGTTCTTTTCCGTCTTGCGCTTTCAGCATAACCTTCTCCGCGCAGACGGCGCAGATAGACTGCAGATGCAAAGTATCATCGCGTCCGACGATCAGCGCGCCCTGATCCGCCGCGGGAATCGTCCAGTCTCCCCGTTGCGCGTTCCGGATGTGAAAACTTGGCCCTGCGAATGACTCAAATCCCCATTTTCCATGCAACGTAGCTACAACCTGTGTATCGAGATCTGCTGTTTTTACGTGGCTTGTATCCACAACAAATCCGCCACGTATCGCATCGGCCTTTGCCGGCAATTCCACCTCGGACCCGCTTTTGGTTTGCAAGCTCAGCACAAAGTCGTGCGCAATATCCGTCGAGAATACCAGCGGCGCGCCCTCCACCGGCAGCACCAGTCCGGGATTCTGCAAACAGAAAACCTGCTCCGCATTCGGATTCCTCAACGGCGGCAATTGCGGTGCTTCCACCGCCGGCAGGCCCACGACGATCACCGACTTCGGATTGCGAAACGACGGCGGATTATTCAAATGCAAGTTCAGTTGCTCGGCTTTAGGCATTGCGAGGGCGGGAATATACTGAAATTCCGCACTGTGAATATTTCCAAGCAACCGCGCCAGATCCACGACTGCTCCCACATACGCGCTGTAGAATCCCCCTCCTGCCATGGGCGTCGTGCTGATTGCACCGATCAATTCGGAAGACGGTCCGGTCGTCAACGCGGACACAACAGACTGGCTGTGCCCGTCATCCAGCACCAACCGGTCCGTGTTCTGGGTTAAGCACGTCGCTTGTTGCTCTACGGGACGGTCAAAGCACTGCTGGTCGATCTTGATCCGCAGCGTTTTGGCCATTTGCACTGAACGTTCGTGCAACTCCTTCGGGTCAGTGTCCGAAGTCTCACGTACTTCACTTAAATATTTTTCCAGTCGCGAACGATACAGCCCCGCCTGATTCAAGTCCTGCGACGCGCGTACAAATACTCCCGGCACAGCCCGCACTGCCGTGCGCAGAGTTGAAAATCCTCCGCTCGTTTCGGGAGCGAGAAACACCAGCACCTGTTGCGCATCCTGCGGAACCGTAACCACAATTCCTTCCTGACGCACTTTCTTGTTCCACGTCTCCGCGCGTGTGAACCATTCCTCCGGCGGAGGGTTCGTCGATCCCCGCAGAAATGCCACGATCATCAGATAACGCACGGATTGCGACTCCGGAAAATCCGCATGGATCCAGATTCTGTCGCCTGGCAGGAAATTTGCCACTTCTGCGATTGGCAGGGATTTTCCGGCCCGCGAAACCTTCATTTCCACGCGCGGTCCGATCAAATCAAACGCTGCCGCCTCAGCTCTCACAACGTGAGGAATTGCCAACGACAGAAAATAGAGAAAAACCGCTCCAACTAAGATTTTCTGGACGATAGAAACATCCCGAGTCGTCAAAAACACTCCGTGTTCGCTTTCTGGCCTGGGTAGTATATTGTTGTATTTTCTTGAACAAATACCGCGCCATCAATTATAGCGCGTCGGTAATGTGCGTAACGATTTTCCGACCGTTGTGTCCGTCAAATTACGATGCTCGTCGGTTTGAAAAACTACTAGCTCTTCGGTGCGTAATATCCTTTGCGCGTCAATATCCTGTAGTCCTTGTTCGCCGTCTCGACCTTTATTTTGCGGAATCTCCCATCTTTCGAAGTGTTGGTGGGGTAGTAGCCTACCGTGTACTGGCTCCGCAGCTCTTCTGATATCTGATCGAACGCCTCATTCAATTTCTTTTCCGATGAAACTTCAATCGTGCGCCCGCCCGTTTCGTCGCTCAACTTCTTCGCCACATCCGGCCGCCACGAATAGCCCGGATCGTGTACTAGCAGCACGTGCACCACTGTGTCCGTCCGCTGCGCGGATTCAATTGCTTCCTCCAACCGGACCTTGCTGCCCTCATCCTGCGCGTCCGTGAGAATTACTAGCGCCTTCCGCCCCGCTTCCGTCGCCAACTTTTCGCCGCAGGCCAAATACACCGCGTCGTAAAAATGCGTTCCTCCGGTGTTCGACGGAATCGTTCCCGGGGTCACCACGCCACCACTGATCGCTCCGATGCGCGCCTTGTTGATCGCTCTTTGGATCTGCGCGCGGTCGTCCGTAAAATCGGCAAGCAGGTCCACATCCAGGTCGAAACTGAGAACCATCGCCATGTCGCCCTTGCGCATCACGCGTTCCAGAAATCGCGATGCCGCTTCCTGCTCCGCTCCCAGCCGGTTCTGCTCGCTTCCGCTGGTATCAATCAGCAGGCCCAGCGTGATCGGAAGTGTCACCTCTTTTGAAAAAAACGCGATCTTCTGTTCTTGATTGTCTTCAAAGATT
>QHYO01000036.1 GCA_003224135.1 Acidobacteriota bacterium
CACGAGCAAGCTTCATTTGTCGAGGATCTCGCCGGACACCTGTTCGAGAAAAGCGTAGTGATGGATGGAAGCAGCGCAAGGATCAGCGTGTCCGCGATGTTCAGTCCCTTCGGCGTGCAACAGAGCGCAACCTCCAGCGTATTGCGAGCGAAATTGATTCAGGAAATCGTCAAGCGAACAAGACAACGGCGCGGGCAAGTCTCCGCCGGGCACATCGAAGCAATCGTTGCGCTTGCCAGATCGGGTGAACCCGGCAAACGTTTGCAGCTCCCCGGTGGAATCGACGTGATGAAGGAAAGGGACGCGCTGCTGTTCGAACCACGGAGGAATGATCGATGAGATTCCTCACAGGAAGGGCTTCAGGCACGAGTGTGAGCATTTAGGGAACAAAATGCTTTTTCTGGTTCACAGCGATTGACTGGCCACACAACAGGCGAGACACTATTACTAGGAAGGGGCAGCAGCGCCTGCGTGGGCACCTGGAATACGTTTCCGAACGCAATCTGGAGTGTACAAAGTGAGCGCTAAGCGAGTTTCTTCCTACTCGGCGCAACGCATATCCGCACGCATTGCCGCACTGGGCAAGCAGATTTCGCGGATGTACGGCGGACGTCGGCTGGACGCAGTGGTCACGATGGATCGTGGCTTCGTCTTCGCGGCGGATCTGCTGCGTAACGTGACTTCGCCGACGGTATGTCATTTTGTGCGGGAACAAGTTCACGACGTGCAACAGGGGAATCACGCACGGCGTGAAGTGTTATTTGGCTCCAGGCCGGATTTGAAGGGACGCGACGTTCTGGTGCTGGACGCTGTAATGGACACCGGTGTAACGCAGGAATTCTTATTGCGGCGCCTGGCGGAATCCCAGCCCAGGTCGCTTCGCCTGGCAGTCTTGCTGGACAAGAAGTCAGGCCGCCACGTGGCTCTGGAGCCGGATTACTTTGTGTTCCAAACCGCATCTAACCTGGAGTGGGTTGGATACGGGCTTAGCGACGCTGCAGGCAAACGGCGAAATGAACGCAATCTTTCTGCTGGAAGCAAGAAACCGGCAGGGGGCGAGCACAGGAATTCGGCGTCTAATAGTAAGAGGAAGAAACGGTAGAGAAAGCGCGACAACGCGAGTTTTTGAAAAGATTTTCGCAACCAGTTAAGAGAGGTAAAACGTGAATCCCAGTTCGACAGCGAAAACAATTTTATTCTGGCTATCGATCGTGCTGCTGGGCGTAATGCTCTGGAGGCTCGTTTCGGCAAACGGGCAAGCGGCCCGCGAGGATACCCCAAGTTATAGCGAGTTCATGGCGCATGTGGACCAGGGTGACATCAAAGAGGTGACCATGTACTTGTCGCCGAACAGTTATGAGTTGCAGGGCGAATACGTAAAGCCGGCCACTAAGAAGTTTCACACGACGATTTTCAAGGAAGACGCACCGAACCTGAGCAAAGTGCTTCGCGAAAAGCAGGTCCTCATCAACGTGAAGGAAGTGCGTAGCGGAGATTGGCTGATCATCCTGCTGAATGCGTTGCCGTTGCTGCTGCTGGTCGGGTTCTGCCTGTTCCTGATGAGGCAGATGCAGGCTGGCGGCAACAAAGCGTTGAGCTTCGGAAAATCCCGGGCCAGGCTGCTTTCGGCGCAACAAAAGAAGGTGACGTTTAAGGATGTTGCCGGAACGGATGAAGCCAAGGAAGAGCTGCAGGAAATTATTGAGTTTCTGAAAGATCCGCAAAAATTCCAGAAGCTTGGCGGGCGCATTCCCAAGGGCGTGTTGCTGGTCGGGCCTCCAGGGACGGGTAAGACTTTGCTGGCCCGCGCGATTGCCGGCGAAGCCAACGTTCCGTTTTTCTCGATTTCTGGTTCGGACTTCGTCGAAATGTTTGTCGGCGTTGGCGCGAGCCGCGTGCGCGACTTGTTTGAACAGGGGAAGAAGAATGCGCCCTGCATCATCTTTATCGATGAAATCGATGCTGTCGGACGCCACCGCGGCGCTGGGCTTGGCGGCGGCCACGATGAACGCGAACAGACCTTGAACGCATTGCTGGTCGAAATGGACGGATTTGAATCAAACGAAGGCGTGATCCTGATCGCCGCAACTAACCGGCCGGATGTGCTGGACCCAGCGTTGCTGCGGCCGGGCCGCTTCGACCGGCGAGTCGTTGTCGCGCGGCCGGACGTGAAGGGCCGCGAAGAAATCCTTCGTGTGCACACGCGCAAAAAACCGATTGCGGACGACGTGGACCTCTCGATCATCGCGCGCGGCACACCGGGATTCTCTGGCGCGGACCTTGAAAGCCTGGCCAACGAAGCTGCCTTGTGGGCGGCGCGGCAGAATCGCAAATTCATATTGATGGCCGACTTTGAAATGGCCAAGGACAAAGTGCTGATGGGCGTTGAGCGCAAGTCCTTGATCTTGTCCGACGAGGAAAAGAAAAATACTGC
>QHYO01000305.1 GCA_003224135.1 Acidobacteriota bacterium
TCTTGAAGACCAGGGGGCATACGCAAAGGCCATTCCGGTACTCGAAGAAGCGGTACGTTTGCAGTCCGGACCCGGCGGCGTTCGCGCCGATCTGGCGGCGAGCCTCACGGAACTTGCGAATTGCCATTTCTATACCGGCGACTACGCGACTTCGGATTCCATCAACCGCCGCGTCCTCGAGATGGATCGCCAACTGTACGGAGAGCGGCATCCGCACGTGGCGGATGATCTGATCAATCTCGGCGCCAATCAGTACGAGTGGGGTCACTATCCGGAGGCCGAGCAGTTCTATCGGCAGGCATCGGACATTATCCGAGGGTGGTACGGACGGGAAAATCCCGAAACGGCTTCTGCGCTGACGATGGTCGGACGCGCGCTGGTGGCGCAGCAAAAATTCACCGAGGCCGATCTCATCGCGACGGAAGCGCTACAAATTCAGGAGAAAGTGTACGGCCCGGTACACCCGCGCGTGGCGTCTGCGCTGAATGAAGTCGGTAAAGTCGCACTGCAGCAGGGCAAGCTCGACGAAGCAGAAAAGTGTTTTGCGCGAATGGTGGAAATCTACCGCGCCGTATATCCCGACGGACACTATTTTATCGGTATCGCAGAAGCGAATCTCGCTGGCGTTTACGTGGAACGAAGGCAGTACGAACGCGCGGAAGAGCTCTATCGCGACGCGCTGAACATTTACGCAAACACGCTGCCCGCAGACCACCAGAACGTTGGAATCGGCAAAGCCAAACTGGGCCGCACGTTACTTCGTGAAAGGCGATACGCAGACGCATTAAAGGAAACACTCGCCGGATACGACATTCTGAGCAAAAAAGCCGATAACTCAAATCCATGGCTAAAGAACGCAAAACAAGATCTCAGCGAAGAATATATAGCCCTTAAGCAACCAGAACAGGCTGCGAGATTCCGCGACGCAGCCGCCAAGCCTTAGCCGTCGTCATCCGCACATATTTTCTTCCGGAAGACAACTAACCCTGAGCGGCTTCTTTCGGCTGAAGATAGAAGTGTATGGCCGGAGTGAAGATCAGCGACAAGACCATCGAACTGAGCAGTCCTCCAACAACGGCGATCGCAAGTGGTTTCAGCATTTGCGAACCCGCCCCGATGGCGAACGCCAAAGGCAACATTCCGGCTATCGTGGCCAGGGCCGTCATGACGATCGGGCGTAAGCGGCGGCGGCCCGCTTGAATCATGGCGTCCCGCGCGGAAAACCCAAGCCTCCGGAACCGGTGCTCCGCATCAAGAAGCAAAATGCCGTTCTTCGCGACGATGCCGATGACCATGATCATGCCCATGAACGAAGCCACGTTGAAAGTCGTATTCGTGACCAGTAGCGCGACAAATCCTCCGAAACTTGAGAGCAAAGCCGAACCTAAAATCGCTGCCGGCGCCGAAAAAGTGTGGAATTCGAAGAGTAAAACCGCGAATAGGAGCAAAAGGGCGAGGAATAGAACCATCAACAGATCGCCGAATGATTTCTGTTGTTCCTGATACGTGCCGCCATATTCCACGCGGATCGAAGAAGGCAAGTGAAGTTCATTCACTGCCTTCTGCACGGCTGCGATCCCCGTGCCAAGATCCACGCCTTCAAAACGTCCGGTAACCTGAACCAGCCGCTGTAAATTTTCTCGCAGAATTTCGGTCTCACCAGGGTCCGTGGTGATCGTGGCCAGAGAGCCCAGCGTCGCAGTTCGGCCGGTCGAACTTGTGAGCAATGTATCGCCCATCCTGTCGAGTGATGCGCGGTTTTGCTCGGGAAAGCGAACGCGAATGGTATAGGCGCGATCGTTGAGAATCACGGGCGTCGCTGCAGGCTCGCCCTCAAGAACGGCCGCGGCATCCACAGCGACCTCCTCGGAGGTAAAACCAACTCGCGCAGCCACGGCCGGGTTTACCTGAAAGGTCACAGCCGGACCGCTGACGGTATTCTCCACACCGTTGAGAACATCCACGACGCCATGCACTTTGCCAATAGCCTCTGCCACTTTTGGCGCGGTCTCGTTCAAAAGCTTGCCGTCGCGCGAAAAGAGCTTGATGACAATCGGTTCAGGCTGGCTGGTCAAATCACCTATCATGTCCTGCAGGATCTGAATAAATTCGACTTTTGTGACTGGTTCTTTCTGCTCAATCTCCGATCGGACGTCCGCAATGATGTCGTCGATTCCACGCTTGCGGCCGCGTTTCAGCTTTACGGTGAAGTCTCCCCTATTGGCCTCCGTCACTGCGGCAAGGCCCAGTTGCAGACCCGTGCGCCGCGAAGTGTTCTCCACCTCGGGAGTGGCGCGCAGAATTTCTTCGATATGCAGAAGGATGCGGTCCGATTCGGCAAGCGAACTCCCCGGCGGCGTGAAGTAGTCCAGAATAAATCCGCCCTCATCCATCTCCGGAAGCAGGTCACTTCCGAGATATTTGTAACAGGCAAATGTGAGCACGACAATCACAACGGAACTTGCAGGCAAAACCCACGGCCGCTTCAAAATGGCTTGCATCGTCCGTCCGTAAAACTCCACGACGCGTCCAAAAAAACCAGCGAGATGTGATTCTTCCGCGGCCAGCAGCGCCGCCATATCGGGAGGAGCCTCGGAAGAACTGAGAGGAATTTCGGAAGCGCCTTTACGACGCACCAGATACTGACTGAGCGTCGGTGTCCACGACAACGCAAGAAGAAGGGAGGTAAGCAGAGAAACCGTCATGGTGACGGCGAGGGCGCGAAAGAAGCTGCCTGTGACACCCGTGATCGAAATTAGAGGAAGAAAAACCACAATTGGTGTGATCGTCGAGCCGATGAGCGGTACCGTTAATTCGCCCAATGCGCTTTGTATGGCGTGGAAGTGGCTTTGCCCGGCATCGCGATGTAAAACGATGTTTTCCAGCACCACGATCGCGTCATCGATCACCAGGCCAACTGCGGCGGCAAGGCCGCCGAGAGTCATCAAGTTGAAGCTCTGATTCGTCAACTTCAATACGATGAAAGTGATGAGCAAAGTCACCGGGATGACCAATCCAGCCACCAGCGACGTGCCCCAATCGCGCAAGAACAAGATAATAATAACGGAAGAGAGTACGATTCCAATCAATACGGCATCGCGCACACTGGCGATGGAATCGTGGACAATTGTGGACTGGTCGTAAAACGGTTCGAGATGCACTCCCGGAGGCAGCGACGGCGTCAGCTCTCGAATTAAGGCGTGGACTTCGTTCGCAACGTCGAGCGTGTTACTTTCCGGCTGGCGATTGACGTTGAGCAGCACGGCAGGCTTGCCGTTCGCCGTGACGATCGTATACACGGGAGCAACCGAAGGCGCAATCTTCGCAATGTCGCCCAGTCGAATCGGCACTCCCGCGGGTGAATTCTTGACGACAATCTGCCCGATCTGCTCTGGAGTGCGCACCTGTCCGCTGACTAGTCCCAGCACAAGTTGATGGCTGTGTTCGATCAAGCCCGGTGAATCGATCAAATTCGTGCGGCGAATGGCATCCAGAATATCCGGAACTGTGACACCTGCGGTCAGCAGACGCGCGGGGTCGGGCGTCACTTGAAATTCCGGAACGCGTCCGCCCTGCACGATCACGGATGCAACGCCATCCAGCCGGTTGATGCGCGGCTTCAGATCGTACGTTGCGACCTCCCAAAGCCTGTTCGGAGGCACCGAATCTGACGTCAGGCTATAGCCAATGATGGGAAAGACCGCAAACGTTAGGCGATGCGTTTCTATCTTCGCTGTCGTCGGGAGCTCCGCTTGCAGCCGGGCGACGACCGCATCCACGCGTTGCAGCGTCAGAATCATGTCGGACTTCCAGTCGAAGAACAAATCGACTTCGGCAGATCCTCGGCTCGTGATCGACGTAACCTTCTGGAGCCCCGGAACGCTGTTGACGGCTTCTTCGATCGGGCGCGTGATGGTCACCAGCATCTGATCGATCGGCATAACGCCATTGTCGACCCCGATGACGATGCGCGGAAAATCAGTGTTTGGAAAAACGGAAACGGGAATCGTGAAAGCCAGATAGGCGCCTACCAGCGCCAGGCTGACGGTCAAGAATAAAATGGGACGGGAAAGCCGCTGAAACCAGGGTGCACCCGGTTTGTTGGCACTCGTCGCAGAGTGAGGAGCTTCGCGCCGGGGATCCATGCGCCTTACTCCTTGTCCTTATTAGCCGGTGGTTTCACGGAACGATCAGCCTTGTCCGGTTTCTTGTCCTTGTTTGCTACATCCTTTTCCTCAGCGCCGGGTTTCCCGATGTTAATCTGCGTGCCGTCTGGCACGGCGTATCCCCCGGACGTGATCACAAGATCTCCGGGACTGATGCCGGCGGCAATTTGCGTTAATTCGGCGTTGCGAACTCCCAATTGAACTGTTTTTTGGTGCGCCTTGCCATCCGATCCTGCCCGCAGGACGTAGTCAGCACCTTCGGCATTTTTAAAAATGGCGGCCGTTGGCACCACGACCGCGTCCTTCGCCGTCTTGGAGATCATCGAGACTTCCACGGTCATGCCGGGTTTCACGGCTCCGCTTGGCTGCGACGACTCGACCCATACTTCGATTGTGGTGCTGCCCGGATCCAGCGCGGGACTGACAAGACTCACCCGCCCCTTCACGGGATCATCCAGGCCCGGCACCCTTAGCTCGGCCGGGTTGCCAACTTTCAAAGCTGCCGCTTCGGATTGCGGGATGTGCGCTTTGGCGATCAGCTTCGAAGTGTTCATCACGGTCAAGATGGGTTGATTTGCCGTCGCGAGATCTCCCACATAGAGCGGCCGATCCGTCACCACGCCGTCGATAGGGCTACGAATTTCTGAGTAACTGAGCTGTGCGGCGGCAGCCCTGTAGTGACCCTGAGCCGACTCCTGTGAACCCTTGGCAGCTTTCAATGCTTGCTGTTTGCCCAACCGCTGCAAATCCGCAAACTGCTTTTGCGCCTGCTGATTCTGGCTGCGGGCCTGCACAAGAGCGACTTCCGCAGCGTCCAACTCACGACGAGGAAGCGCGCCCTGTTGAAACAAATCTTTTCGGCTGTCATACACTTTCTGCTGCGCGTCGAAGGCAGCCTTAGCAGCCGCTGCGTCGAGCTCCGCTTTTTGGATTTGCTGAGGCAAGCTGGAGTTGACCGTCGTGACGTACGACGCTTCGGCTTGATCGAGATCGCCTTTACTCGCTTCCGCTGCCGCCGCGAGATCCTTGTTTTCCAAAACGGCAAGCAGCTGCCCCTTTTTTACCCGGCTACCGCGCTGCACCTTAAAGTCGGTGATCGTCGACGTGATCTTCGGCGCAATGACAGCCTGCTGCAACGGGAAGACCACTGCTTCGGCGGACGCAACCTGAGAAATCGCGGATCGTTGCGCAGGCATCGTTTGCACGCTGACGACAGGCTCTTTCTCTTTCTCCTGTTTGCTGCAGCCGATTGAGAACGAGAGCAAACCTCCCAAGAGAGCGGCCAGGACGAACGCCGTGAATTGCCTTTGTACGCGTGTCCTCAGTTGTCGTTTCATGGAGTCGTTAATACTCCCGTAAGCGTTTGCAAATTGGCCAAAGCGACACGATAACGGACCGCTCCGTCCTGATAGGCGGTATTCGCTTGTGCATAGGAGGTTTGGGCGTCCACAACTTCGAGCACGGTGGACTCGCCATTCTTGTAGCGAAGAGTGATCAGCTTGAGGCTCTCCGCCGCAAGTTCAGCGGACCGGCTCAGGCCACCCAGTTCCATCGACGAAGCTTCCGCTTCCGCGTAAAGAGAACGGATTTCGGCGACGAGCTTGCGCTGAGCCAGCGAAAGTTCGCGCTGTGCTTGCGTGCGACGAAGCTCCGCTTGCTTCACCCGGCTTTGCGTGGCTCCCCAGTTCCACAAGGGAAGGCTCAATGTGGCCGAAGCGGAAGAACCTAGATTTGTCAGGCCGTCGGTTTTCGTAGCGAAACGCGCCGCATCGATTCCATAAAAATAGTCAAGGCTCAGGGACGGCAGGTATCCCGCGCGGGCCCCAGTCACGTCGTGGCCGGCTTGCTCGACAGCGGCAAGGGCTGCACGTATATCAGGATTCTCGCGTATCGCTTGCTGTTGTATTTCCGCAAGAGTTGGAAGAGGCGGATTGGTATGCAAATCGTCGGCGATCTCAAAGTTGTCGCTAAAATCGGGAAAGATTAGCACGGCGAGGTCGAGCCGCGCGTTTAAGAGCGCGAGTTGCGCTTCTTGTAATTGACGGTGGCGATCCTGTGTTTGCAGCTCGGCTTTAATGACGTCTGAATGAGCCACTTCCCCGCCGTTTTCCAGGTCTTGTGTCAATTTCAGAAAACGGTCTCCCTCTTCGGCGGTTTTCTGTGCTGCCTGCAACTTTTGTTGTGCGGCCGCTGCGGCGTAATAACTTTGCACGACCGTGACCACCAAACCTCGCGCAGCAATCTCCGCACGTGCCCGGGCAACAGCTGCGGCGGCCGACGCCCGTCGAAAGCTTGCGAACATCGCGAAGTCGATGACCTGGTGGACGTTCCCCTGACTGATGTATTCGTGGGCCGCATTGTTGGCTATATAGCGCACCGGATTGCCGGGACCATTACCTTGCGTGTAGATCGCGCCGGCGTTTACGCCAACGCTTGGCAGCAGCGCATCACGCGCCTGTGACCGGTCTTCACGTGCAAGCGCCGCATCCGTAACGGCCGCTTGAAACTGCGCGCTATTTTTCTGGGCACGAGCGAGAGCATCTTCAAGCGTAAGCCGCAGCGGTGTATTTGCAGCCGACGGCGGGGACTGCCTCGGCGCCGCAATGGAAGCGCCTTGCGCCGCTGAGCTCGCCTCCTGTTGGCCAGCCCGCGACATGGCCGTCCACAACAAGAATCCCGCGCCACAACCGAGGATCGCTAGTGCACGCTTTGTTTTCACGGCTTATCTCTCATCGTTAGTGCCTGACCCGGGGAGCCCGTCAAAAATCTATGTCGGCGCGGCGGCAGACATCTTCGCTTTGCAAGAACCAACATTTCAGCTGTTCCGGCACTTGATCATCTCGTGTGTGGAACCGTCCCCTTGTCGCAGGTCCACCGAACTGACACTTAATTCCGGGCGCACCATCCTGATTTCGCAAACCGCCTGTGCCAAGGACGAAGTCGAAAAGGAATACTCCGTTTTTTCTCGTTTTCTAGGACCCAACAATCAAGCTACCGAGTCACAGATGAACGCAGGATTAACACGTATTGCGCCATTGGAAGGGCTAAAGCAATCAGGCAGATTTCGCCAAGAATAGTCCGGCAACCTCAGATTTTCGAGGAATCGCGATTAAGTCCAGCTTCTAGTTCACTTCCTCGAAGAAAATCAATTCCGAACTCAGAGGCCAGGAGAGTTCGACAGCGACTCCGCGGGACAGCAAGTCCCTTCCGGAAACCTTTTGATCCGGCGCAGAGTGGTCCTGAAAGTGGAGCTGGTAGGAGCGGCCTGCCTCGAAGCCTTTTAGCACAAAGGTATGTATTGATTCGGTTTGCGTTGACCCGCGAAAGGCGTAAAGCACGCCGCGCCCTTTTTTAGCGTCGAAATATTCGAGTCCGTCCCAGTGGATGCCGTCTGGCCGGTCTGACACATGATAGAGGTCCGCGTCACGGATGAGCGGCCGAAGGTTGGTCTTGTAAACCGCAAATGCCATCTTGGCCGCCTTGCGCTGCTCAGGTGTCCAAGCGGTGGTATCCAGCATGATCGTGAGCCATCCCATCATCCCGCTGCGCAACATGTACAGAAAATTCTCGATACGGGGCGTAGGCCATTTTTCCACGTACGTTTCCAGCATCGCCGCAGGCAAGACGTGGCTGGCGTCATAAAATGCCCGGCGATTCGACAACGGATCATAGGTATCCGTAATAGAGAAATAATCACCGTGAGCAGCGCTGCCGAAATCAACCATGCGGCCACCGTCGTTGCAAATTTCCAGAAGAAGGCCTGGATGGCGCGCGCGCAAATTGGAGTGAATGGAATAGTAAGCCTGCGTCGCGTAGTAGCCGACGTCGGTCGAATTGGAACTTTCCACCCAGTAAGAACTGGCCGCCTTGCGAACGGTCAGGTTTGAGGGATCGGGCGGCGCATGCGGATGATCCGTTCTATC
>QHYO01000304.1 GCA_003224135.1 Acidobacteriota bacterium
ATTCGCGAACTCGTGCAGAAGAGCGAAAACGAAATGCTCAAGACCAAGAACTTCGGCCGCAAGTCGCTCAACGAAATCAAAGATATACTGGTGAAGATGGGCCTCGCGCTCGGTATGAAGTTTGACGAGCATGGCCGCATCATCTGGCCGCCGCTCCCAAGCCAGACCGCTGCGCCATCCACCGAAGAGAACCTGGGTCTGTAGCACGGGGCGGAACTTGTCCCGCCGGCGGGGAGCCCTGCCTCTTGTAGTGTAGTGGCCGGCTGCCTGCCACAGGGGCAGGTTCCCTTTACCGCGCTGTTTTCGCGGGGGACCGGTGATTTTCCGCGGTTTCAAATTGCCAGGCTTTAGCCCTGGCGTCTTAGGCGGCCCGATTGGGTCGGGTCGCCGCTGGAATTTTACGGAGAAGATCAACAGATGCGACACCTGAAATCGGGATCGAAGCTTGGCCGCAATCCGTGGCATCGCCGCGCGACATTGCGCAACCTCGTCACCAACTTGTTTGAACACGGACGGATCACCACCACGCTCACGCGAGCGAAAGCCGCACGTCCGGTGGCGGAAAAAATGATCACCCTCGGCAAGCGCGACACGCTTCAGTCGCGCCGCCAGGCTGCCGCCTACATCATGACGCCGGGCGTCACAAAAAAGCTGTTCAGCGAAATCGCACCGAAGTTTGCCGATCGCGCCGGCGGCTACACCCGCATCATTTCCGCGGGCATCCGCGTCGGCGATGGCGCAAAAGTCGCCATCCTTGAACTAGTCGGCTACGAGTACAAAACAAAGGAAAAGAAAGGAAAACCCAAGAAGGAAGAACCAGCTGAAACCGCAAGCTAGGGCTGGCTCTTACTCCGGAAACGTTAGTCGCCCGTCCTGCGAAAGCAAGGCGGGCGTTTTTGTTTCTGGTCGGTCATGCGCTTCGTGCCTCAGCTCTCGACGTTGGTGGGTAATTCTCGATGGGTTTGCGACCGGGCTGCGTGCCCTGGTGCCAATAGGGATAAATGGGAATAGTGTCGCTGGCGGCGTCGAGCTTGGCGACATGCTCTTTCGAGAGGCTCCAGCCAACTGCGCCCAGATTGTCACGCAATTGCTTCTCGTCACGGGCTCCGATGATCACATTTGCGACTGTGGGCCGCTGAAGCAGCCAGTTAAGAGCAATCTGCGGAATGGTCTTGCCGGTTTCTTTCGAAACCTCCTCGAGCGCGTCCACAACGCCGTACAAAAATTCATCGGCTACTTGCGGAGCAAATTCCGCGGTCTTATGGAGACGGCTCTCGGTGGGAAGCGGCTGGTCGCGCCGAATTCTTCCGGTAAGACGGCCCCATCCGAGCGGACTCCAAATCAGCGCACTCACTTTTTGATCGATACCGAGTGGCATGAGTTCCCACTCGTATTCGCGGCCGATAGGCGAATAATAAACACAAAGGTCTCGGACCTACTTTAAACCCGGCCACGCAGCTGATGCTGGCGGCCGTAATAAGAAACACTGCGAGGCGGATGGCTGCACTCCCCGGCGGCCATCGGCGTTCCTGTAACGAAGTAGGAAAGGCGAGAAAACTCAGACTAGTCCGCAGGAACCACGGTCGGCGGTGGATTACGACGGAATCGAAATCGAAACCAAAGAAATATCGCCAAGGACGCGACGAAGGCGCCTACCGAATCGAGCAAAGAATCCCATGGTGAGGCGGTGCGTGACACGACAAATGCCTGGTGGACTTCGTCGAGCGCCGCATAGCCTGCCGCGATCGCCAGTGCCGAAAGCGCCCAAGTCCATCGCCAGCCCTGACGGGGGCCGCGGACACCTCGGAACAAGAGTACGCAGAAAACGAAATATTCAGTGAAGTGAGCCGTCTTGCGGATGAAATGGTGTATCGGCTCAAACTGCTCAAGGGTCAGCGCAGGCATCAGCCAATGAAAAAGGGGATAGAGAATTGAGTCTGTGTGTTCGGCTGAAAATGCGTCGGTAGAAAGCGAGAAAATCACCACTGCCCACAGCAGCGCCGGCCACCAGGAGCGCACAAACTGCGGCACGAAATTTTTAGCGGGCACGCGGTTCCGGATTTCAGTCAGTTCCGGCGCAGGGCGTGGATTGCGCCACGGTTGTTCAGGCAATTTCAGATCTCCCTCAGCGCGAACTATTCCAAGCGGTAATTCGGCGCTTCTCGAGTGATGATCACGTCATGAACGTGCGACTCGCGGAGACCTGCCGCAGTGATACGCACGAAGCGACCTTTCTCGTTCAATTCCGTCAACGTACGGGCACCGACGTAACCCATACCGCTCTTTAGTCCGCCAACCAGTTGATCTGTCAGGGCGCCGAGTGGCCCTTTGTATGCAACGCGGCCTTCCACGCCTTCCGGTACGGACTTGCCGTTCTCGCCTAGCTCTTGGACCACGCTGTAGCGGTCGGAACCCGCAGCCATGGCGCCTATGGAGCCCATGCCGCGGTACGACTTAAATGTCCGCCCTTGAAAAAGGATTGTTTCGCCAGGCGATTCTTCCGTTCCCGCGAACAAGCTGCCGATCATGACGCAGGAGGCTCCGGCGGCCAGCGCTTTGGTAATGTCGCCAGAAAATTTGATGCCGCCATCGCCGATGATGGGCACATCGGTGCCGCGTGCGGCCCGCGAAGATTCGATTATCGCCGTGAGCTGCGGAACGCCAGCGCCGGTAACCACGCGAGTGGTGCAAATCGATCCCGGGCCGATGCCTACTTTCAGGCCGTCAATTCCAAGCGCGATCAAATCCTTGGCAGCCTCGAATGTCGCAACATTGCCTGCGACTATTTGCATTTCCGGCAACCGCTGGCGAATGGTCTTGATCGCTTCCATTACTTTTGCTGTGTGTCCGTGAGCGGTGTCGATCGCGAGTACGTCAGCTTTTGCCTTGGCCATTTCCATCGCACGTTCGAGAAAGTCGCCGGTTGCGCCGACAGCTGCGCCAGTGATCAGCCTGCCGTGGCTGTCTTTTGACGCACGCGGAAATTCCAACTTCTTCTGAATGTCCTTTACGGTGATCAGTCCTTTCAGATTGAAATCCTGATCCACAACCAATAATTTCTCGATGCGATGCTTCTGCAGAATCTTTTCCGCATCTTCAAGCGTTGTGCCGACCGGAACGGTGACCAGGTTCGCTTTGGTCATTACCGCGCTGACGAGCTGAGTGTGGTCTTTTTCAAAACGCAAATCGCGATTGGTCAGGATACCCGTGAGCCGCGTCCCGCGCGTAACGGGAAGTCCGGAGATGCGGTACTTGGTCATGATTTCAAGTGCCTGACGCACGGTGATGTCCGGCGAAATGGTCACCGGGTCCACGATCATTCCAGATTCAGAGCGTTTTACACGATCCACTTCCTCGGCCTGGCGATCAATCGGCATGTTGCGATGGATCAGGCCAATTCCACCCTGGCGCGCCATCGCGATGGCGAGACGCGATTCGGTCACTGTGTCCATCGCCGCCGAGACCAGCGGCACGTTGATTTTCAGTTTTCGCGTGAAGTTGGTCTGCGTCTCCACTTCGGAGGGAAGAACAGCGCTCCGTCCAGGCACAAGCAGAACGTCGTCAAAAGTAAGACCTTCCTGAATGGGACCGTCAATCATTCCAACCTCGCGATTGGGTTTCAGGGTTTGTTTTACAAACTCTGAGTTAAACAGGTTTCAGGGTTTGTTTCCAAACCCTGATCTAAACAACGTTGGCGCCCTAAAACAGCGCAGCCCAGCGGGTGGCCGCTGGGCCGAAGGAAAAATTCATCGAATCGGAAAAATGAATCACTGTGGAATTACTAGTTTAGGGCGGAGGAGCAGGCTTGGTCAAGTTTGTGCGCCGCGCAAGCACTAGAACGGACCTGGACGGTGCGCGGCGTTTTGGACCATATAGGAACCGTAGATCTTGCCGAGAGCCTGGCGAAGTTCCGTTGTTCGAGCGGGGTCGGGGTCCTTGCGAATCATCGTTTCCAGGATTGGCGCGAGAAAACGCCCGTATTTTGCAAGAGTTGCGTCGTCCTGAGAAGCGAGTGCAGTCTCAATAGCCCTCTGTGTAGCGGGCGTGACCAGTTCCATGCGGCCCACGAAAACGCGCTGCATACCGGCCGGCTGCGGTTCGATTGTGAGAGGTAGAATCCTGTCAACAAAGGCGCGAGGGACGATGTAAATCAGCCGGGAGCCTTCTTCAAACCAGGAATCTTTCCAGGATTCGAGCATGGCATGAGCTTCTTCGGGATACAGTCCTGCTGAGGTCAAAGAAGATGCAAAGTTCGCGAGCAGGGAATCGAGCGAAGCACCCAAGGTTGGCGGATCAAGAACCGCTCCTTCTCGAAGATCGATGATTTCGCGATAGCCGATTTTTTCGCCGCGGCGATCGAACAGAATGAGCTTCGGAATTTCGCCACCGGCCTGATTCAGCACTTCAATATGCCCGCCTGGCAAGACAAGCGCCGAAAGTGGCGGCGGAGCAGCCGAGATACCACGATAGAAAGGAAATTTTTCCTGTTGTTCGCCGTTGTTTGTGGCGACACGGAGCGGAGACGCGGAAGTTTCGCGTGCGGAATAGTAGTGACTTGCTTGAGATTCACGTGGGTACACAGCTTCGCCTGTGGCTCGAATGCCGACTGCGTTCCATGCGACGGTTCCGCTCGATTTCTGCTGAAACAGGGCGACGTTGTTGAGCGAGGCTGAGGGTTCGATTTTACTTGCGTGTGGATACCACTCGGTGATGAGTCCGTGGAAGAAAGAAACGCGAACGGAAACTGTGGTGTCATGCGTGGAATAGAAATAGAGGACGGGAGTTTCCATGCGGAGCGTGCCACCCAAGCCGATCTTAAAGTTGGTACCGCGAAAATGCTCGACGAAACTCGGAAGATCGGTGGGACTGTTTAGGGGAAACCATTCGACAGCATGGCCTGCGTCGCCAGCGATGGAAGTGAAGGTGCCCCATTCGTGTGCGATCAGGCCGGGGTCGGTATCTTGTTTTTGGGCGTGGCCGGCAAGAGCAATGCACAAGGCCAGCATAGTGAAAAACACGCACGCCCGCCGAAGCGAAGGGCCAGCGGGCATGTGTCCCAGTGACAACATACGACTGTAACTGAGCGGGTTCATTGCCGTGCCACTTTTGCCGGAATATTTTCAAGGATCATTTCCGCCATGGTCGGACTTTGTGACCCCAGAAAATGGGTGGCCAGATTGCGCGCGAGCAGCTGGTCGTTTTTTGCCCCGTTGGTCGCCTTTTGCGCGTATTCCTGGTGTTCGGCTTCAGGCCCGCGAAGCGTGATCAGAGCGGCCGCGAATTCCATTTGAGGATCGTTGCCTCGGAGCTGGATCGCTTTCTTTATCCAGGCGAACCCGTTGAGCCCGTTTGCTGGATTTTTTTCGCCGAGCCATTGCTTGTAAGCCTCTGTGAGGTATGCCGCGTCAAACAGTGCAAACGCGTCTGGATTCGAGGAGGATTCGCTGCTTTGCGCGCGCGCGACAAGTTTCAAGAGAAGTTGTTTTGCGGCCATGGGGTCTTTCCGCGCATACAAAGTGGCGCGACGAAGAGTCTCCATGTGAACGAGTGGAACTTTGCTGCCATCGAGAATCGCAAGGCTATCCCCGGCTAAGTTATTTGTGTCGTAATTTTCTCCGCCAGTTAGATTCCAATCGTGGCTGATCCAAGGCAGAGATTTTGCATTTCCAATGTCGAATGCGTGGCAGATCAGGGGCGGGCCGGCCACCGCCGAGCTCGCCAGGACGAAGAGTGTCGCGAGAGCCGGGAGAGTGAATCGAACAAAACGAATTGATTTTGAGCGCATGCTGTATTCCTCCTTCGGACGGATTCGGCGCATACAACTCAGAAGACGCGCGTAGGGGCAGAACTGTTAACGAGCGGCTTTTTTGAGGGCGCGAGGCGCCTGGTTCTGTTCCCAGTAACGCCAGATGGAGATGTCGCCAAGATCGAAAGCATTCCACCACGCGTCCATCATCTGGGGATTCAGCCTAAGTGTGCCTTCGCGAGTTACGCCGGGAGGTGGGGCCACGAGCGATGACAAGCGGTCATACACCAGCGGACGTTGCTGGTCTGCCACGCGAAAGAGGAGATGCCACAGGGTAAAGGCGTCGCGAGGCCTTGCTTGCGCAAGAATGGTGCGCAGAGCTTGTTCGCGCGCGTCGGTCAACTCGGATTCAAAGTCAAACTTGTGCAATGCGCCGCGCAAATTGTCCGAGGCGTCTTCGAAAAAAGGCGTGCCTGGTCCCTGTGCGCGACGAGTCATGCACATCGCCCCGGCGGGAATGAACGAATCGTGGCCATCTTTGTGAAATCCGACCCAGCCAAGGGTCGTGCGAAGGAGGCCTGAGCCATCTTCGTTGACCTGAAGCGTGTAGGCACAACCAAGATCCACCGCCGTCGCGGAAGGCGTATCCACGACAAATTTTCCGGGAGGGGCCCAAATCGCCGCGTGGATGGTGCCGAGTTCGAGTGCGAGACGTTCTCGATCGGAGCCCGTTTCGATGAGCCGCACTCGTGAGCCGGGATCGACGTAAACTTCGCCGACTTCGGCTACTTTGACGGAGGCGCGAGACGCATCATCGGTGACGAGCAACTGGCCGACCTTCAATTGTGTTTTGTTGGCGCCGTTGGCCAGTAAGAACTGCCCTACCCGTGGCGCGCCGGACAGCCGCGCGACATCCCAGCCGGGGCCATTCGGAACGACTGGCGAAGAAATCCGCAAGAGCAAGATGGAGCTGGCGAGAGCCAAAAGAAGCAATGCTGCTGCAGCGAATCGAGGAATCCAGCCCATGGTCAAGATGCCAACGATCGAAGGTTTGCGCTGTGCGGAATCGATCGCGGGGAGACTTGGCATTTCTCCCGAATAGCGAAACTGCGAGAGCGATTTTTCGATGCGCTGTAGTTCGGGATCTGGCTCTCCGGAGCCGTCCCACAAGTAGTCGTTTTTCATGAGTCTTTCTCGTTTCCGGTGCGGACGTTTGCTGCGCCTCGGCGACGATTCGCTCTGTCCATTGGTGTTCCCATCATCGTTCTTCCCATTTCTGGCGAAGCATTTGCATGCCGCGGTGAAGATTTACTCGCACCGAGCCATGCGTAAGGCCCGTGTGGGCTGCGATTTCCGGCCCGCTCATGCCTTCAACGAAGCGTAGAATCAGCGGCTCGCGGTAGGCGTCAGGAAGGTCGCGCACGGCATTCAGCAGAGCCATACCATCCTCAAGTCCGATCCCGGCCTGAGGTTCTTGAACTCTTTCGACGGTTCCGGTGTTTTGATCGAATGAGGATTCCGGCTTGGTGCGTCGATGAAAATCGGTCGCGCGGTTACGAGCAATGGTTGCGAGCCACGAGCCGAAGCAGGAGGCATCTCGCAATGATGCTAAACGCGGAAGAGCCTGCAGAAAAACGTCGTGCACCAAATCTTCGGCTGCGATTGCCGGCACGCGAGCGAGCAAAATCCCGTGCACCATCCGGACGTAGCGTTGGTACAAGTGGCCGAAAGCGGCGCGGTCGCCATTTTGAGCTGCTTTCACGAGCGACTCGTCGGCAATTTCGGGCGAAATGTCGGCGCTTTTCAAGGTAAGCCGATCCAAAGTCGCGAATCGCGCTGCTACAGAACTTGTCATTGCCGCCCAGCTAACCGCGCCCAAAGACGCCCTGCACTTAGATAGACGCTCATAGAGCTCGGAATGTTAACAGTAGCGCGGGACGACGCGTTCGCGTGAACTTGTTCTGGCGGGCCCACTCGCCTAGATTGGAAAGATGACCTGGACAGACGAAAAGCCGTTTCGACCTCATCCGTTGCTCAAAAACGGTCACGTCATGACAGTTGTTGCTGCTTTCATACGCCGGCAGTTCGCGCTGCCGCGCGCCAAAGAACGCTGCTTCGAGGTCGATGCCGACTCAAAGCTTCTGGGCCACTGCCATTGGCAAGAGGGCAAAGACCGCGCCGCGCCCGTCCTGGTGCTGGTTCACGGCCTGGAGGGATCGAGCGCGTCAAACTACATGCTTGGTATCGGGGAAAAGGCCTGGCAGCGCGGATTTCACGTCATCAGGCTAAATCAGCGCAATTGCGGTGGCACGGAGCGTTTGACGCCGACGCTCTATAACTCTGGGATGAGCAGCGACTATCGCGCGGTTTTCGACGAGTTGTCGTCGGGTGATGGCTTCTCGCGCATATTTTTTGCGGGATATTCGATGGGTGGGAATCTGGTTACAAAAATGGCAGGCGAATTTGGCGAAGCGGTTCCGGCGGCACTGCGCGGTGTTGCCGCGGTTTGCCCGGCAATCAATCTTGGTGCATGTGCCGATGAATTGGAGCGGCGCAACAACTATTTTTATCAGCGGCACTTTGTCACCGGGCTGATGTCGCGCTACGCACGCAAAGTTGAGCTATTTCCGCAAAGATATTCGCCCAATGGATTTGGCCGGATTCGCACGGTGCGGGAATTTGATGATGTGATTACGGCGCCGCAATTTGGCTATAGGGATGCGCAGGAATACTACGAGGCGGCGGGAGCGAAGTGCGTGATCGACAAGATCCGCTTGCCGCTGCTTTTGATCACCGCGCAGGATGATCCGTTTGTGCCGTTTGAGGCGACGCGGGCAAGTGGAGTGGAGAAAAATCCATCAATCGTGTTCAAGGCTCCGGAACATGGCGGTCACTGTGGATTTATTTCGGACGAAAGCGGGCGTGAACGTTTCTGGGCGGAGCAGTGTGTGGTGGAGTTTTGCGCAGGGCTTGCAGCACGCAGTTGATGCGGAAATGCGACGGTTAGCCGAGCGGTTTTTCGAGCGAGGTCTGAAATCCGGGGGTAAGGAGCTGCGCCGGGCCGTCATCGGTGATGGCCATGAGATCTTCGCAACGCAGGCCGAATTCGCCGGGAATGTACACTCCGGGTTCGTTTGAGAAGGTCATTCCTGCTGCCAGAATTGTTTTGCTGCTACGCACTAGATAAGGATGCTCGTGGCCGTCGAGGCCAATTCCGTGGCCAAGGCGGTGAGTAAAGAATTTGTAGTCCGGTCCGTAACCGGCAGAGGTGATGACACTGCGCGCGGCGTCGTCTACTGTTCCAGACAGTTTGCCTTTCCGCGCAGCATCGAGCGCAGCGTCCTGCGCTTTTCGTACGACTTCGTAGGTCCGTTGAATTTTTTCTGACGGCTTACCGAAAATTCCTGTGCGCGAAACGTCAGAAGAGTAGCCTTCTACTTTGCAACCGCCATCGAGCAATACGACGTCGCCTTCGCGCAGCGTTTGCGGTTTAATCGAGCCGTGAGGAAGCGCTGCGGAGGCTCCGGTTAATACCAGCGCGTCGCCGCGCAGGCCCATCTTGACGAAGCCGCCTTCCACGAGATTCGCGATGTCGTGCTGCGACATGCCTGTTTTCAAGGAAGCAAAGACGCCACGAAAGACGTCGCAAGTGGCTTCGCAGGCCAGTCGCATCAATTCGATTTCGTGCACGGACTTTGCGCCGCGGCAAGCGATGGTGAGGGGATCGGCGGAAGTAAACTCAAATCCCGGCGCTGCCTGGCGCAGGTGATCGTAGAAAGTGAACATTGTCGCTTCTTCCACGGCGATGCGACCGGTGCGGATGCCGCGCTCCGAGAGAGCGGTAGCGGCAAGTTTTGTGGGGCTTTCGTCTTCCTGCCATACGCGGACTTCGGCTGGGAAGCGCAACTGTTCGCGAAAACGGCCTTCTTCAAAGGCCGGACACACGACAAGTGGCTGACCTTTTCTAGGAATGAGGACACCGAGCAGCCGCTCGCTGGGCCACCAACGAACACCTGTGAAGTAGTAAAGAGAGGTGCCCGGAGCGACGAACAGCGCGTCAAGCTTTGGGCTTTGTTCGGCAAGAAGTTGCTGCGCACGGGCGATGCGCGCTCCGTATTCGTCGGGGACGATCGGCCTTACACGGCTGCCGAGGGGCTTTAGGCCTTCGAATGGCGAGGGCAGGGAATCGCTTTGGTTTTCGAGGTCGAGCCGGGAGATAGGAGCAATCGCGGCGACGACTGCGGTGGACTGAAGGAGCCTGCGGCGACTCAGCCCGGTTGGTGGAGCGGTTGGTTGGTCACTCATGGTCCGGAGAGCTTGAGTCACGAGGGACGGTGGTGTCAAGGAATTGAAGATCATGGCACCACGCCGGATTTGCCAAAGTAAAAAGAAGGCGCCTGCTCGAGCG
>QHYO01000307.1 GCA_003224135.1 Acidobacteriota bacterium
CACCATCATGGCCAGGAACTTTGGGGCGACCAGAAAACGGATTGGGCTGATCGCCATGGTTTCCAGTGCGTCGATTTCCTCGCTCACCTTCATGGTTCCAATTTCGGCTGCGAACGCAGAACCAGAGCGTCCGATGACAACGATGGCGGTGATTAAGGGACCGAGTTCCCGGGACATAGAAACGGCGACCGCCGTCGCAACGGCGCTGATCGCGCCAAAGCGGCGAAGCTCGTAGGCCGCCTGGAGCGCCAGGATCAAGCCAATGAAGAAGGTAATCAGCGAAAGTATCGGCAGGGCGCGGACCCCCGTGTCCATGGCTTGCGACACCGCGCGCTGGAGGCGCAAAGGCTTTCCTTGAAAAGGGGCCACCAAAGTGTAATAGGCCGCGCGGGCTCCAAGAGATGCAAGGGAGCCGAGATAACTCAGGCCGTCGAGGGTACTGCTGCCGAGCTGAGAGACGAATTCCATATCAGGAAGTCATTGCCTGTTCTTCGTTGTCGTAAACTTCAAAGACCTTGATCAGGCGCGAGAGTTGCAGAACCTCCCGGGTGGATGTGGTGAGCCCGACCAAAATAAAACGGGAGCCGAGATCGCGCGACGCCTTCAATCCTTCGACCATGGAAGCCACACCGGAACTATCCATGTAACGGACCTGGCTGAGATTCACTACCACGCATGGTGTGCGACTCTCGCGGATCTCACGTAAAACCGAATCGCGCACTACCGGGGAGTTCGCGAAATCGATATCACCCGAAAGGTCAAAAATTGTGGTTTTGTCTTTGCGGCGAGTTGAGATTTGCACCGTGTCTTCTCCTTCAGAGAACGCTGCTTCCCTGCGCCAGATACTTGACGAGCCGCAACCGGTTCGTGGGACCCTTGCGCGTGAATTCCACCGTGTCCACGGCTTGACGAATGAAGTGCAATCCCAATCCGCCGGGGCGTATTTCATCCAATGGCCGCCCTTGGAGCTTGCAAGGGTCAATAGCGGGACCACGGTCACAAAGCAGGATTTCGAGCCCTTGCTGAACTTGCCCATCGTGTCGGCGCTGCGCTCTCCGAAAGTACATGGCGATGGGCTGGTCCAGGCGATTGCCGTACGAATGGCGGACGATGTTAGTCAGAGCTTCATCAACCGCGCGTGTGATCGACCTGCACTGCGCGATGGGGAATCCCAGAGTCTCGGTCAGACGTTCAACCGTTCCGCGCACTACCGATAGCCACTTGGGATTACTGTAAAGCGCCAGCATCAACAACAGACCTCCTCGGTCCACGGGCTTTCTCTCCTGGTCATTACTCGCGACCGGGCGTGAAAAAGTTTTCGTTTGCGACACGCGCGGCCTTCTTGGCGAAGTCGTAGGTTGCTTTGAGGTTGCCGCCAAAGAACCGGACCTTGCCGTTTACATCCTGCTCGAGAAGGGACGTTCCGTCCGAGCTCGTGAACTGGCAATGGACTGTGATGGACGTGGCGCCGGAAACGGTGGTCACCTGCCGAGCCCTCTCGCTGCCCGCCTTGAAGCCCCGAACCGTGCTATGAAGGACGACGAGGTCGGCGACACTCGCGGCGTTGCGGTCGCCGTCGCGATACACACGCGAGAATCCATTCTTCTCGAGTTGGCGAATCAGGTTTTCGTAAAGGGCAACCTGGAATTCAGCAGGCAATTTGATTTCGTCAGATTGAATCATCTCAACCTGGAGCGCCGCCGCCTTGATCTTGGTGGGCTTGCTTTTCTGGGCCAGCAGAGGAGAGGCAGCGAAAATCAGTGTGAACAGGAACAGCCGGAACCCCGCGCTGAGGATGCGGTTCATTGTTTTTGCTCCTTGTTGGGTGTGGAACTGGATGCAGCGGAGGCTGCCGCCGGCTCTTTATCAGAAGTTGAGTGGGCGCCTTGAGCCACAAGCTCTTTTTTAATCACTTCGGATGTTCCGACCGGCATCGTGAAGATTGCGCCGTGCAGACCCCCGTCTGCATCGCGATACTGAACGGTGAGGGTATCGATTTTTGTTCGGAACAAACTTAGGACTCGACCGCCGCCATAGGGCGCAGCCATGCTCATCAAGCCAATCGTCCCACCTATGGCTCTTTGGGAGTCCGCGGCGGTGGCGATGTCTTGAATGGAAGCAGCGCTTACGTCTGAGCTTGCTTTACCGTGGACAAAATGCAGCTGCCCGTTCTCAACACTGAGGGTTCCTTTTGCATTGTCTTTGACGCCTACGAGACCCGTAAGCTGAACTACCTTGACTGGGCCTGAAGCCCGTTGCGCGTTCGCAACAGGTATTACCAGCCCGGCAAAAAACGAAGCAACTCCAACTAGCACCGTGGTGGTTCTCGATGTCATGCATCTCTCCTTGATCATCAAATCCAATCCGTTTCAGCGAACGTGCACCAGCATGAGGGAAACATCATCGGTTGGGGAGCCCTCGCGCCAGGCAGCCACGCCATCGAGAATGCCCTGCTTCATTTCGTGAGGAGGCAGGGACGATGCTTGGCGTACGATTTCCTGGACACCTTCGATACCGAGCATTTCTCCCCTAGAATTGAAAACTTCGGTAATCCCATCTGTGTACAGAATGATCCGGTCGTCCGACTGGAGTTGTACCTCCAGGTTGGTGGTGGCATCCACGGCGTCAGGGAGAGCGCCGAGAATCATGCTGCGAGACTCGAGCAACAAAGGGCCCTGGCCTTGACGCGCGAGCATAGCCGGCGGATGGCCGGCCCCTGCAAAGACCATGCTGCGTCGTTGAGCATCGATCCGTGCGGCGGCCAATGTGACAAACATCCCGGAGGCGGCGATGTCTTCAATAAGGAAGCGGTTCAACTCTCTGAACATCTCGAGGAACGGCATACCACTACGCAGGTGCGCAGTCGTTTCGGAGTAGATGCGGTTCGCTACCAGCGCGGAACCGATGCCGTGGCCGGAAACATCACAGACGAGCAAGCTGAGGTGGTCTTGGTCCAGCGAATTTACCAGGGCGAAGTCGCCGCCGATCGAATGCACGGGATGATAGAAGGCGTCGACGCTCATGGTGCCCCAGACCAGGGATCTGGGTGCGAGACTGTTCTGGACTCGGGCGGCGAGGCGTAGATCTTCCTCGATTTCCATTTGGCGATTCTGGAGCTTCACGTTGGCGGTGCGGAGTTCTTCTTCGGCGCGTACCTGCTCCGAGATGTCCGTAAAGGTCGCAATCCTAAACTTGGCACCGGAGTTTTGAATCGTCCGGGTACTGACAATGACGGGCAACCGGCCCCCGCCCTTGCGAGGGAGAACAAAGTTATATCTGTTGCGCCCGATACGGAATGAGGCATCCGTCTGCCGGCTCAGAAAATCCCATTCCTGAGAGGAGTAGAACTGGGACGGGTCAAAATAGATCAATTCTTCCCGGGAAATACCGGTCATTTCCAGAAAACGCGTGTTCGCAAAAAGTATCTGCAGGCGCTCGTTGGCTACGATGACGCCTTCGTTGAGCACCTCCAGAACAGCCTCCATCTGGGATAGCCATTCGGGCTTTTCCATTTTGATCGAATCTCCGGTGGTCACCGACATTTCGTGCCCCGAGCAAAAGAAAAGAGTAGAGGCGACTGATTCACGAGAGCGCCATTTCTGGAGACGAGATCTCGGCGGGCCTTGCGGCAAGGGCCTGAAAATCAGGCCTGCCGAAAGAAAATGGAGAATGAGCGGCTCTGCGGATGGGGGCCACAAGAGATCGCTGGGCTAGATGCATGAGGTGTCGCCTGGCCCGGAATACTCGTGACTTGAAAGTTCCGATAGAAACGCCAAGCAAAGTGCATGCCTCTCGGCTCGTCAATTCGTCGTAGTAAGTCATCGTGAATGACTGCCGAAGCGCGGGACTCATCTTTCCCAGCAAAACGTCGATCAATTGGAGAGTTTCTCCTTCCGCGCAAACCATTTCCGGATCGGGTTGCGAGGCTGGAATCTTTTCGGTCCAGGAAATTTCGCCCGAGGCGGAAGATTCTGGAAGCGAGTCGATCCTCGAATTGGTCCGCTTTCGGAGGATCATGAGAGCGGCGTTCAGCACGATGCGAGTGAACCAGGTCGTAAAAGCAGAGCGACCTTCGAAATTGCGCAGGTGCATATAGGCCGAGAGGACCGCATCTTGAACTGCGTCTTCAGCGTCTTCTTTATTGCGCAAGATGGAGTAGGCAATGCCCACGAATCTTGGGCGGTAAGCCACAAACGTCTCCTGAAAGGCCTCCATCCCCATGACTTCCGGTCCGGCCTCGACAAGGTTGTGCGACTCGTGACTTGCCGGCTTGCAGGATGTCGACACCGGGTTCCTTTTTCGACCTCTGAAAACAGGCAAGGGCTTGCTGACCGATGCTGCGCGGGTGCGCCCACTGAAACTCGCGGATGCGTATGCGTAGGTCATGATGATCTCCGTTTCGCTTTTGCTTCATAAAGCAACTTTGTGTCCAAGGCGGACTTCGCTGAGGAATCAGCTATACGTCTTGTTTTCAACGGGAAGAAGAAACGCAGGTCGCTGCGCGGAACGGTGGGAATC
>QHYO01000306.1:0-509 GCA_003224135.1 Acidobacteriota bacterium
CGATCCAGGTGGTTCAGGAAGCCGGAGGATGCGTGGTCGCTGCAGCAGCGCTGATTGATCGCAGCGGTGGAAATATTGATTTCCCGGTCAAGGCACAAGCGCTTCTTGACCTTCCAATTGCGAGTTATCAGCCGGATGATTGTCCGCTCTGCCGCGACGGATCCGCGGCCGTGAAACCGGGCAGCCGCTTTGTTCGCTCCGCTCCTTATTGACCGTTCTGCATGCGCTATCTCAAGCTTACAATTGCTTATGATGGGACCGATTTTCATGGATGGCAGATGCAATCTGGCAAGCCGACCATACAAGGTGAAATCGTTTCGGTTCTCAGGCGTCTGACCCAGGAACATATTGCACTGCATGCTGCCGGACGCACAGATGCCGGGGTGCATGCGCTCGGCCAGGTGGGAAGCTTTCGAACGCAGTCTGGACTGTCCGCGCAAGAATTTCAGCGAGCGCTGAACGCGATTCTTCCTCCTACGATCCGCATTGTGGCTGCCGAAGAGGTTGGG
>QHYO01000306.1:552-2026 GCA_003224135.1 Acidobacteriota bacterium
AAGTCGTTCCGCCGATGCTGTGGCGTTATGTGTTGCATTATCCGTTTCCCCTTGATGAACAAAAAATGCGGGATGCGGCGGCGCGGTTTGTGGGAAGCCATGACTTTGCGTCGTTTGCTGCGTCGACTGGTTCAGAAGAGGACGACAAAGAACGCTCGACCGTACGCGAGATTTATTCGGCAGAGTTGGTGCGTTCTCTGGACAACGAGGAACTGGTGTTCACCGTTCGAGGGCGCTCGTTCCTCCGCTACATGGTTCGCAAGATGGTCGGCACTTTGCTGGACGTAGGGCGCGGACGCCTGGCTCCGGAAGATATCGATCGGCTTTACGAAATGAAGGATCGCTCCAAATCGGGGCCGACCGTGCCGCCACAAGGTCTATGCATGGTGTCTGTCGAGCACCAGGAGGCGTTTCGCGTGGATTAGCTCTAGCTTCTGTGCGGCGGCGCTTCCGGTTACAATTCACCCGAGAGCCATCTGGGGGGATTCGTGCAGCAGAATGACTGGATCTACGACTGGAATCTCGCCTCCCCTCCGTTAATCCCTCCCGGGACGCGCGTTTTGTTGAACGATGAAACGCTGCGCGATGGATTACAGAATCCTTCCGTTTACGATCCCGGCATCGACGAAAAAATTCGCATCCTTCATCTGATGGAGTCGCTGGGCATCGATTCCGTGAACATCGGCCTGCCAGGAGCGGGTCCGCGCGCCGCTGAACACAGCGAAGCGCTGGCACGCGAAATTGCCACCAACCGCATGAAGATTCGGCCCAATTGCGCCGCGCGCACAGTTGAAAATGATATCCGGCCAATCGTTGAGATTTCTCAGCGCAGCGGCATTGCCATCGAGGCGGCAACGTTTCTAGGGTCAAGTCCGATCAGGCGTCTGGTCGAAGACTGGACAGTCGATCATCTGGAGCGCACGACAGAAAGCGCGGTGAAGTTCGCGGTTAGCCACAATCTGCCGTCGATGTACGTGACGGAAGACACGATTCGAACGGACCGAGAAACCGTCAAGCGGCTTTACTCCGCCGCGATTCGAAGCGGAGCGCGCGCCATCGTTTTGTGCGATACCGTCGGCCATGCGACGCCAGAAGGCGCGTATAGCCTTGTTAAATTTGCGATCGAGGACGTGGTTAAGCCGTCTGGAGAGAAGATTCGCGTCGATTGGCACGGCCACTGCGATCGTGGATTGGCTATAGCCAATTCGTTGTGGGCAGTCGCGGCGGGGGCGCATCAGGTCCATGCCGCGGCGAATTCGCTGGGTGAGCGTGTTGGGAACACGCCAATGGAATTGATGCTGGTGAACCTGCGGCTGATGGGATTAATCGATCGCGATCTGTCGCACCTGAAGGAGTATTGCGAGACCGTTGCTGCTGCCACGCACACGGTCATTCCGCCAAACTATCCCGTCATCGGCAAAGACGCGTTTCGAACAGCGACCGGGGTTCATGCTGCCGCGATTGTGAAAGCGTT